>JAGREZ010000437.1 GCA_020446285.1 Geminicoccaceae bacterium | reverse complement strand
GCGCGGGCGAAGCCGAAGGCGGGTGCGGTGTCGACGGTGGAAAGCGTGACGCGGCCAAGCGCGAAGGACCAGGGATGCGCCTGCAGCTCGGCGTCGCGGACGGTGGGCCATGTGGCGGAAGCGTGGCGCGCCTCCTCGGTGTCCTCGTCCAGCGCCTCGATGCGTCCGGCGGAAAGCTTGAGCAGCGCGCGGTTGATGATTTCAACGGTCGACGCCATGGCCCGGACCTCCTGTCAGAAGGAAAAATTCGGCCCGCGCTCAAGTAGCGAAGCGGTAGCGCGGGCCGCAGGAAGTCAATCCGACGTATAGCGGATAATCACGGAAATATCGCCGTCAGCCGTGCCGGCGGTGTTCGCCGTCAGCCCGAGAAAAAACCACTTCTGCGGATCGGCGGTGAGGCCCGCATCCTGCCAGACGGCGTTCTGGACGTTGGCGATGTCGCGCGCTTCGAACGCCACGTCGAGCGGGGCGGTGCGCGCGCTGCTCATGTCGACGCCGGAAGCGTAGGCGTCGGCGTCGACCACGGTTTCGGCGATCTCGTAGAGCCCGACGTCATAGTCGGTGCCGCCGGTGATCGCGTCATTGAGCACCGCGATTGAATCGATGCACCAGCTCGAATGCACCGGGGCGACGAGAAACACGTCGCCGTCATTGTCGCCGGCGGCGATCGCCACCGACTGCTTGACGACACGGCCGCGCGACTGGTGCAGGCGCGGATCGTTCGGCGTATTGGCGGCGAAGTTCGCCGCGAGCGTTGCCTTGTTCACTGCCATGATGGCTGCTCCTTCTCAAAGGGCGGGGTCAGGGGCCGGCCGTTACGCCGTCTCGCTGCATTCGATGCGGATCACCTTGGCCTCTTCGGTGCGCGTGGCGCCGAAGGTGCCCTTGCAAAGCACCTGCGTGGCGTTGCCCTTGTCCGGGCGGCGGTCGATCGAGGTGCTGATGTCGTTCCAGATGCCAAGATGCATCCCGCTCTTGGCCCAGGCGGCGCAGTGGCGGTTGTCGCCCACCTTGTCGAGCTTCTGCGAATGCACGAACTTGAAGCCGTAGAGCATCGGGATCTTGCCGGTGATGACCGGCTTGCCGTCGACGTAATCGACGGAAAGCGTCTGCGTCTCGCCGAACAACTCCATGATCTGCTTGGCACCGGCGGCGATGAACAGCTCTTCGCTGTCGATATCGACTTCGGCCTCCAGGAGCTTCTGCAGCGCCTTGCGGATCTTGCCATGGTTCATCTGGCCGTTGCCGCCTTCGGTGCTCTCGACGGTCAGATTCGTATCCCAGGCGGTGACAGTGGAGCCGTTCTCGCCGGTCTTGGCGTCGCCGAACAGGGCGCCGATGATCTCGTCATCCATGGACCGGCCGAGCGGCGCCATTCTGCGCATAGGGGCTCTGCGGATCGATCAGCGTGCGCAGCTTGTCCTCGTCGTCGATGAGGTCGCCCCACTCGTAATCGACCGGGAAAACCCAGCGCGCATCGGCGGGCGTGCTGATGAGCGGCGTGTCGGCGTGGCGCGTGGTGCGCTTCCTGGCCGTGACCGGGCCGACCTGCTCGACGGCCTTCGCCGCCTTGCCGGAATAGCTGCCG
>JAGREZ010000051.1 GCA_020446285.1 Geminicoccaceae bacterium | reverse complement strand
TGGAAAAGAGTGTGGCCATCGATGTGTTGCCGGCAATGCAGTCAGGCAGGGGCTGGATCTCCGACAAACCCGAGGGGCTCGCTGTCACGGCCGATGACCGGGTGTTCCTGATCACCGACAATGATGGTGTCGATGACGCCACGGGCGAGACCCAGCTCATCGAACTCGGCCGGGCCGCCGATCTCTTCTGAAGGGCAACCACCCGGCATGACCGGAAAGGGGCGGCACCGGACAAGCGGCTGCCGTCCCATTTCCCTTTCACGGAGCCTGCACGGGGCCCACGCAGACGATGCGTCAAAGGGCGCCTATTCGTTTCAGCGCGGCTTCGACCTGAGCGATCTCTTCGACCGTCAGTCGCCGTTGCGGCGGAAGCGGGTCGCCGCAGTCGAAACCCTGCAGGCGCAGGCCCGCCTTGATCGCAGCGGCGAGATTGTAGCGGGCGAAGGCCTCGTTCAGTGACCAGAGGTCGCGCTGAAGCTCCATGGCCTCGGCCCAGGACCCGGCGCGACACAATTCATAGAGTCGCACACTCGCTTCCGGCGCCACGCAGGATGGTCCCGCCATCCAGCCCAGCCCGCCGATCAGCATCACCGCCGTGGTGATATGCGAGGAAGCGGCGAAGACCCCGAGCCGGCCCTCGGTGCGGTTGAGGATGCTGAGCAGGCGGCCCGTGTTCGTCGAGGCATCCTTGATGTAGTGAATGTTGGGATGGCGGGAGAGTTCCCCGATCGCCGCAAGACTAAGGTCCGAACGCTGGAAGTTGGGGTTGGTGTAGAGCGTGACGGGCGCATCCGTCGCCGATGCCACCGCCGAGAAATAGTCGACGACACCAGCCTCATCGAGCGGGAAGTAGGCTTCGAGGATGGCGAGGATGCCATCGGCGCCGAGCATGCGCCAGCGGCGGGCCTGGGCGACGGCGTCGGCGGTGGTCGTCGAAGCCACCCCGGCAATGACCGGCACACGTCCGGCAGCGGCCTCCACGACGGTCTGCACCACCGCCTCACGCCTGCGCAGGTCGAGATAGGCGAATTCGCCGGTCGAACCGAGGGGGGCGAGCCCGTGGACGCCCCTGGCGATGAGATGCTCGACCAGTCGGGCCAGCGCCTCGCGATCGATCTCGCCCTCCGCATCCACCGGCGAGGCCAGATAGGGAATGACCCCGTGCAGCCTGGCGGTCGTGTTCATGGCGACGTGCTCCCGTAATGCTTGTCAAGGCGCCGGTTTCCGGCTGTCGCGGGAAAGATTCCCGATACGTCTGAACGAGGCAATCGCCTTGATGCCTGCCACGCTTCCCGTTTCCCGGAACATGCCATGAACGGGCGTCGTCCGGTCGTCAGATCGCCGCCGGCAGACCGGCACGCATCACTTCGCGTTCCTCGCCCTTGTCCAGATCGCGGAGCTTGACCACGCCTCTTGCCAGTTCGTCGTCACCGATGGTGATGGCGAGGCGGGCGTTGGCGCGATCCGCCTTTTTCATGCGCTGGCCGGGTTTGCCCTTGTAGGCGAGTTCGATGATGTGGCCGGCACGGCGGAGTTCGAAGGCGAGTTTTTCGGCCTCGGCCTCGGCTGCCGGGCCGATGGGGACGATGGCGACGGGGCGCGGACGTTCAGGGGCGCCCTGCAACAACAGGGCGAGACGCTCGATGCCCGAGGCCCAGCCAACACCCGGCGTATCGGGGCCGCCGATCTGTTTCATCAACCCGTCATAACGTCCGCCGGCGAGCACCGCACTTTGCGCACCGAGGCGGTCGGTGGTGAATTCGAAGGCAGTATGGGTGTAGTAATCGAGACCGCGCACGAGATTCCGGTTGTGGGTGAAGGCAATGTCGAGGGCGCCCAGCCCGTCCTGCACGCGGGCGAAGAAATCGCGACTCGCGTCATTCATCGATTCACCGAGCGGCGGCGCGCCGGCGACGATCTCGCGGTCGCCCTCGTCCTTGCTGTCGAGGATGCGCAGCGGGTTTCTTGTCAATCGCGTCTGGCTGTCGGCGGAGAGTTTGGCCTTGTAGCCCGAGAAATAACCGACGAGCTTTTCGCGATAGGCGTTGCGACTTTCGGGATCGCCGAGGCTGTTGATCTCGACCGTGATACCGTCGTTGACACCGAGCGCTTCCAGGATCTGCCAGCCGAGCGCGATCACCTCGATATCGGCCTTCGCGTCGGGACTGCCGATCACCTCCACGCCGATCTGGTGGAACTGGCGCATCCGCCCCTTCTGCGGCCGCTCATAGCGGAACATGGGCCCGCTGTAGAAAAGCTTGAGCGGGGGACTTTGCAGGAGACCGCCGGAGATCACGGCGCGGGCGACGCCGGCGGTGTTTTCCGGGCGCAGGGTGAGGCTATCGCCGCCCCTGTCCTCGAAGGTGTACATCTCCTTGGAGACGACATCCGACGTATCGCCAAGCGAGCGGGCGAAGATTTCCGTGAATTCGAAGATGGGTGTGGAGATTTCCCCGAAACCGTAGCGTTCGGCGATCTCCAGTGCGGTGCCGGTGACATGACGATGCCGCTGCATGTCCTCGCCCACCAGATCATGGGTCCCACGGACGGTGCGGACATCAGCCATTCGACGTTTCCAGTTCGCTCGGGTTCTCGTTGCCGGATGCAAAGCGCTCCTCGATGTAGCGCTCGACGATCTCCTGAAAATCCTCGGCGATACGGTTACCGCGCAGGGTCTTCACCTTGACGCCATCGACGAAGACGGGTGCTGTCGGGTTCTCGCCGGTGCCGGGCAGGCTGATGCCGATATCGGCATGCTTGCTCTCGCCCGGGCCGTTGACGATGCAGCCCATCACCGCGACGTTGAGAGTTTCCACACCCGCGTAACGACCGCGCCAGCGGGGCATGTTGGTCTCGATATAGCCCTCGATGCGCTGCGCGAGTTCCTGAAAATA
This sequence comes from Geminicoccaceae bacterium, assembly GCA_020446285.1. Classification (GTDB taxonomy): domain Bacteria; phylum Pseudomonadota; class Alphaproteobacteria; order Geminicoccales; family Geminicoccaceae; genus JAGREO01. The sequence continues at coordinate 11,151 of JAGREZ010000051.1, read as the reverse complement.
GGTGCTGGTGGTCCGCCCGCAGCCGGGACAGGCGGTGACCTGCGGGGTGAAGGAGCGCAGGCCCAGCGATTGCAGCACATCCTGACAGAGTCGCACTTCGGTCGTGCGCGGCTCGCCGGGGCGGGGCGTGAGCGATGCGCGGATGGTGTCGCCGATGCCGTCCTGCAGGAGAAGGGTCAGTGCTGCGGTGGTGGCGGCGATGCCCTTGGTACCCATGCCCGCTTCGGTGAGCCCCAGATGCAGCGCATGGTCGCTGCGGCGGGAAAGCTCGCGATAGACCGCGACCATGTCCTGCACCCGGCTCACCTTGGCCGAGATGACGATGCGGTCGGCACCGAGCCCGATCCGCTCCGCCTGTTCCGCCGACTGCAGGGCCGAGCGCACGAGCGCCTCGCGCAGGACGAAATCGGCGGGCATGGGATCGGGCCGCGCGGCATTCTCATCCATGAGGCCGGTGGCGAGATCCTGATCGAGACTGCCCCAGTTGACACCGATACGCACCGGCCGGTCGCAGACCAGCGCCGCCTCGATCATCATCTCGAACTGCCGGTCGCGCTTGTCGCCGAAGCCGACATTGCCCGGATTGATGCGCAGCTTGGCGAGTGCGGTACCAAGCTCGGACACCTCGGCGAGCAGGCGATGGCCGTTATAGTGGAAGTCACCGACGATGGGGACATGCAGGCCCAGCACATCGAGCCGCTCGCGGATGAGCGGCACGGCGCGGGCGGATTCGATATTGTTGACCGTGACCCGGACGAGTTCGGAGCCGGCACGGGCGAGCTCCGCCACCTGCCGCGCGGTCGCATCGACGTCGGCCGTGTCGGTATTGGTCATCGACTGCACGACCACCGGCGCACCGCCGCCGATGGTCACATCGCCGACCTGCACCGCATGGGTCCGCCGGCGGTCGATCTCGGCCAGAGCTGCCATTGCAGGGATATCCCGTCAGTTCATCGGATCGCAGTGCGGGTATGACGCCCGCCGGCACGACGCGCAAGCCCCGCGCGGCGTACCCTTTGCCGGGCCGGCTGCGCAGCACCTCGACAGGCTGTCAACGCAGGTTGGCGAGAAGGATCTCCGGTGAAAGGGCGACATCCCGCATCACCGCACCACGCCCGCCGAGACGACCGAGATTGCGCCCGTCCACGACGACCTCGAGGCCTCCGGCATTGCCGGTCCAAAGGGCGAGATCGCTACGGTTCGGCAGGGCGAAACGGTCGCCCGGCTCGAGCGTACGCGAGCGGATATAGTCGCGCTCGCTGCTCTTGATCTGAATCCAGCTGCTTTCCCTTGCAACGAGCACCACACGGGCGCTGTCCAGCCCCTCACCGAACACCCGCGGTTCGGTTTCACTCGCGGCGCTGCGCAGGCTGCCGAGAAGCTCGCTCGCCGTCTCGCCGCCGATTTCGGTAGCGCTCGCCGTCGTCGGATCCGGACTTTCCAGCGGCGTGAGCCGCGCCTGCGTGCGGGCGGCATCCGCCAGAAGCATATCGGGCAGGGGTTCGACCGCCGCCAGCACCTGTGGAACCTCCGCCTCCAGCTTTTCGGGAAGTCCGGCCGCCGCGAGAGTGCCGGACGGGTCGCTCCCGGCATCGCCAGCCTCCTGCGCGGCCGGCGTCATGTCGATCTGGCGCACCACCACCGGCGTCGTACCCGCATCATCCGCCACGGTCGCAGAGTCAGGGGTCGCGGAGTCGGGCAGCGCCGCAACGTCCGTTCCTTCGGCAGGCACATCGCCCGGCGCATTGTTGTCGGGTACACCCTCCGGCCTGTTGCCGGCATCCGCCACACCCCCGCCAGCAGCTTCGCTGGTGACGGGCTCCCGTCCGGCCACCGCAACCGGTTCACCCGACGTTCCGGAACCGGATGACGGGCGTTCGGGCGCATCGCCGCTCGCGGTCTGCACATCGTCCGGCTCGATGACGCCGGCAACTTCGCGGTTCTCGTCGACCACGTTCGACAGATAGGCGCCGATCTCACCCGGCAGGCTCGCCAGTCGCGTGAGCATGCCGTTCTCGCCGCCCTGCAACACCTTCCAGCCACCCAGTGCCGCAACGATCAGAATGATACAGGCGGTCGCCAGCGACCAGGCCGGCCGGCTGCTCTCCACCGGCTGACGCGGCGGCTGTTTCACCCTGACCGGCGGCGTGCCCTCGAGCAGGCTCTTGACCTCGGCGACGACGGCAGTGCCGTCGAACCCGAGATAGTCGGCATAGGAGCGCAGGAAGCCGAAGGCGTAGGGGCGCCCCGGCATGGCATCGAGATCGCCTTCCTCGAGAGCGAACAGGTAGGAGGGCCTGATCCTGAGAAAATCGGCAATATCGTAGAGATCCTCGCCACGCTCCTGCCGCGTGGTTCGCAAATACTGGCCTATCGCCTTGATTCGCGGGATCGCCTCATCGCGCATAGGTGGAGAATCCATGGAAAGGTTGCAAGTCTTCTTCAGGCCCCGCAGACGGCCTCACGGCGTGCGCCGTCAAGCCGCGTTCATAGCAAACCGGAGCCTCGACGCCAAACCGTTTGACCGTTCGCAAGTCCGTCAGTCCACCATCAGCCGGTATCGTGCACCGACTTGTCGAGATTGACATGGTGATCGCGGGCGTAGGATCCAAGGCTGTTCCGCAGACTGTGATCGGGAAGGTCCAGCTGTCTTAACAGGTAGGTGGAGAGACTGCCCGCGTCCAGACTGCGCACCATGGCCTTGACCGGGCCGATCTGGGCAGGGGCGAGCGAGAGATGACGGACGCCGAGGCCGACGAGCGCCATCGCCTCGATCGGACGGCTGGCCATCTCGCCGCACACGCTGAGCCGCACGCCGGCCTCGCGGCAGCGCAGGACGAGGGCGCGCAGGAAACTCAGGGCGGGCGGCGACAGCACGTCATAACGATCGCTCAGCGTCGGCGAACCACGGTCGCAGGCGAACAGGAACTGGATCAGATCGTTGCTGCCGACCGACATGAAATCCACATGCGGCAGGAGTGCCGAAAGCTGCCAGTAGAGCGCCGGCACCTCCATCATCGCACCGACCTCGAGACTGGCCGGCGGCGACGTGCCGCGCCTGCGCGCGCGCTCCACCTCCAGATCCAGCAGCTGTCGCGCGCGAAGGAACTCGGAAACCTCCGCCACCATCGGAAACATCAGCCTGAGATCGCGACCGGCGCCCGCCTCGAGCATGGCGCGAAGCTGGGCGCGAAGGATGGACGGGCGATCGAGCAGCATCCGCAACGCCCGCCAGCCCATGGCCGGGTTTTCCTCTTCGGGCATTCTCCAGTATGGCACCTGCTTGTCGCTGCCGACATCCAGCGTGCGAAACACGACCGGACGATGGCCGGCCGATTCGAGCACGCTCCGGTAATATTGGGTCTGCACCTCGGGATTGGGGAAATCGGGCCGCGACATGAAGGCGAGTTCGGTGCGGTACAGCCCCACGCCCTCCGCGCCGCTGACCTCGAGCTCGGGCAGGTCGATGAGAAAGGCGGCGTTGATCGAGAGCGAGACATCGATGCCGTCCCGGGTGACGGATGGCTCCCCGCGCAACGAATCGAACATCCGCCGCCGCTCGCGCCGCACGCGCACGGTGTGCCTGAACGCCTCGACGACATCCTCGGTGGGCCGCAGCAGAGCCTGCCCGTGATCGCCATCGAGCGCGATCTGGTCGCCGCTGTTGACGATCGTCATGGCCCGGTCGACCCGACCGACCATGGGCACATCGAAGGCTCGCGCCACCACCGTCACATGCGCCGTGCTGGACCCCTCCTCGAGCAGGATGCCGCGGATCTTCGCGCGATCGTATTCGATGAGATCGGCGGCGGAGAGATTGCGTGCGACGATGATCGAGTGCGCCGGCATCGCCCTCGCCTCCCGCGCGGGATCGCGGCCGACGAGCTGCATCAGCAGGCGGTTGGCGAGATCGTCCATGTCGAGGAGACGCTCGCGGATGTAGGGATCGCTCGCGTGACCGAGGCGGAGCTGCGTGTCCTCCTGTACCCGGCGGACCGCCGCCTCGGCGGTGACACCCGTCAGGACCGCCTCGTTGATGCGCCTGAGCCAGCCGCTGTCATGCGCGAACATGCGATAGGTCTCGAGGATCTCGCGATGCTCGCCGCTGCCGAGATCGCTTCGCTCCAGCATCCGGTCGACCGATGCGCGCAGAGCGCCGATGGCGGTCTCGATACGCTCCATCTCGGCATCGGGATCATCGGCCACGAAGGTGCGGATCTCGATCCTCGGCGCGTGCAGCCAGGCATGGCCGATGGCGATGCCGTCCACCAGGCGCAACCCCTCCAGCCGACGCGGCTCGCGGCCCACACCGTCGACATCGGTATAGCGCGACCGGTCGACGATACCGCCGGAGGAGAACATCTCGGCAAGAATCGAAGCGATGACCTGCAGCGCGTCGACATCGTCGTCGTCATAGAGCTTGCGCGCGGAATTCTGCACGACCACCACACCCGCGACATTGCCGCCGCGCACGATGGGCACGCCGAGAAACGAATGATAGATCTCCTCGCCCGTCTCGGGGCGGAAGGCGAAATCGGGATGCGAGGATGCGTCGTTGGTGTTGATGACATCGCCCGTGGCGGCGATCGTGCCGACGAGCCCTTCGCCGACATGCAGCCGGGTCAGGTGAACGGCCTCGGCGGCGAGCCCCTCGGTCGCGAACAGTTCAAGCACATCGCCGGCGCGAAGCGCGTAGATCGAACACACCTCGGCAACCAGATTGGCGGCGATCAGCTGGACGATGCGGTCGAGGCGCTCCTGCGGCTCAATGGGCTGCGCGACGACCTCGATCAGCCGCTTGAGTACCCGCTTGGCATTGGACAGTTCGGGACCGCGCCGCGTTTCGCCCGCGGCGTCGTTGTCGCCCCGGCCCTTGGGGCGACGGGTCAACGGTCCCTGTCCACTGGAGGCGGATTCTGGATACGTTCCAGTGCCGTCTCCGCCCGGGTGACGATATCGGCGATGATCGCGGCTGCGGGCTTGATCTCCCTGACGAAGCCGACACTCTGCCCGGCCATGAGCGAGCCATTCTCGACATCGCCGTCGATCACGGCACGGCGAAGGGCGCCGGCCCAGAAATGCTCGATCGCCAGCGAGGCTTCCTCCTGGCTCGTTTCCCCGCGACGAAAGCGCTCGATCACCATGCGCTGGGTCCGGGCGAACGTCTCCGTCGCGGCATTGGCGAGCGCACGCACGGGGATCACCTTGAAATCCGGGTCGATCTGCACCGAGGTGACGGCATCGCGCGCCGAAGCCCGGATGAACGCCCGCTTGAAGTTCTCGTGCGCGATGGATTCCTCCGCACAGACGAAGGCCGTCCCCATCTGCACGGCCGCAGCACCCATCGCCGCATAGGCGGCCACCGCCTCGCCATGGCCGATCCCGCCGGCGACGATCACCGGCACATCGCCGATTTCGGGCAGGATCTCCTGCGCCAGCACCGAGGTCGAGACCGGCCCGATATGGCCGCCGGCTTCCATGCCCTCGATCACCAGCGCATCCATGCCGCTTCGCGCGAGCCGCCTGCCGATGGCGAGATTGGGCGCAAAGGCAATGACCTTTCGGCCGGCCTCGCGAATCCGCTGCGGCAGTCCGCGCGGCGGCAATCCTCCCGCCAGCACGATATGCCCGATCTCGTGTTCGAGACAGACATCGACCAGCGCATCGAGCTCCGGGTGCATGACGATGAGATTGACGCCGAAGGGCTTTTTCGTCAGTGCCGCCGTCGCCTCGATCTCGGCGCGCAGGAGATCGGGCGTCATCGCACCGCAGGCGATCACGCCGAAGCCGCCGGCATTGGAAATCGCCGAGACGAGATGACGCTCGGACACCCAGCTCATGGCACCGCACATGACCGCGACCTCGCAGCCGAGAAGCTCGAGGCCACGTCCGGTGAGTGCCCGAAGGCGCGGATGCGCTGGAATGCTCACGCCGCGTCCAGTCCATAGGCGGTATGCAGGGCGCGAATGGCAAGCTCCGTGTAGTCCTCGGTCACCAGAACGCTCACCTTGATTTCCGAGGTCGAGATCGCGTGAATGTTGATCCCGCGCCTGGAGAGGGTCTCGAACATGGTATGCGCGACGCCGGCATGGCTGCGCATTCCGACACCGATCACGGAAACCTTGGCAACCGAACTGTCACCGATGACCCGGTCGAAGCCGATGCTCTCCCTGTGTTCGTCGAGAACCCGCTCGGCGCGCGGCAGGTCGGCGCGACTGACGGTAAAGGTGAGTGCCGCCGAAACACCGTCACGCGAGGCGCTCTGGACGATCATGTCGACATTGATGCCGTTTTCCGAGAGCGGGCCGAAGATCGCCGCCGCGATACCCGGCCGGTCCTTGACACCGACCACCGTGATGCGCGCCTCGTCACGACTGTAGGCAATACCGGTGACAATGTTCTGTTCCATGATTTCGTCCTCGCTCACCACGAGCGTACCGGGATTTTCGTCAAAACTGGAGAGTACCTGCACGCGCACACCGTGCTGCATGGCCACGGCGACCGAACGGGTCTGCAGGACCTTCGCACCGAGGGACGCCATCTCCAGCATTTCCTCGTATGTGATCTTCTCGATTTTGCGCGCCTTGGCAACAATACGCGGATCCGTCGTATAGACCCCGTCCACATCGGTGAAGATATCGCAGCGTTCGGCTTCAAGCGCCGCCGCGAGGGCAACGGCCGATGTATCGGAACCGCCGCGCCCGAGCGTGGTCACCCTGCCTTCGGGCGAGATGCCCTGAAAACCGGCGACGATCGCGACCCTGCCCTCGTCCATGGCCACCCGCACGGCACTCGCGTCAATCCCCTCGATGCGCGCCTTGCCATGCGTTCCGTCGGTGCGGATGCCTGCCTGCCAGCCGGTGAACGAGCGTGCCGGCACGCCGATGGTCCGAAGGGCTATGGCAAGCAGGCCGATGGTCACCTGTTCGCCGGTCGAGACCACCATGTCATGCTCGGCGGCATCATGACCTGCGGCGTCGAGCTCGTTCACCCAGCCAACGAGGCGGTTGGTGGTACCGGCCATGGCCGAGAGAACGACACACAGATTGTCGCCCCGGTCGCGGCAACGCTTGACGCGCTCGGCGACCGCGCGAATACGGTCGATGTCGGCGACAGATGTGCCGCCATATTTCTGGACGATGATTGACACGGATGTGGGCCCAACGAATGAATGGCGTCGGCTGGCCGCCGGCGTTTGCCGCGGTCGCCACGTTCTAGTCGCAAAGGACCGCAATGAGCAAGACATCGCCTGCCACGACCCTCGATCGGGACGAGGTCGTCCGCTTCGACGAGCTCGCGGACAGCTTCTGGGATCCGCACGGGCCGATGCGGCCTCTGCACCGGATGAACCCGGCGAGGCTGACCTTCGTCCGTGACACACTCGTCGGGCGTCACGGTGGCTCGACCGCATCGCTCCGCCCGCTCGAAGACTTGCGCATTCTCGATGTCGGCTGCGGTCCGGGGCTCGTCGCCGAGCCGCTCGCGCGCATGGGTGCAAGCGTCACCGGAGTGGATCCGTCGGAGCGCAATATCGAGATCGCACGGACCCATGCCGCGGCAATGGATCTCGCGATCGACTATCGCGCCGGCGACAGCGGCTCGCTCGTCCGCGCCGGTATCGGGTCCTTCGACGCGGTCACCTGCCTCGAGGTGATCGAGCACAGCGCCGATCCCGACATGCTGATCGCCGATCTCGCCGCCCTTCTCCGCCCCGGCGGAACGCTCGTCCTTTCCACGCTGAACCGCACGGCCGCCTCGTTTCTCAAGGCGATCCTCGCTGTCGAATATCTCCTCGGCTGGCTTCCGCGCGGCACCCACAGCTGGAAGCGCTTCGTCACTCCCGCCGAGTGCGCACGCATGATGCGGGCATTCGGGCTACGGGTGAGCGATGTCCAGGGGTTCGACTACGCCCCGGCAAGGGACGCCTTCGTCCTGTCGCGAAATCGCGACACGAACTACATCATGACCGCCATCCGCGACTGACACGCGCTCCGCCAGCGTCGAACAGGCTCACCCGTCGAGCTTGGGCAGGTTCGGCAGTGGCAGGACGGTGATGCCTTCCTCGGAGAGTTCGCGGGCATCGTCGGGGGTTGCCTGTCCGTAGATGTCGCGTTGTTCCGCGTCGCCCGCATGAATGGCGCGTGCCTCGCTGGCGAAACGGTCGCCGACATTCTCGAAGTTCCGCTCCACATGCTCGCGCACCTTGCGCATCATCTGCAGGAACTGGCCGAATTTCTGCGGGTCGACGGTTGGTGCAGGAACCGGCGCCGGCGCCCTGTCGGTGCTCCCGTCACGTCCGGCACCGGCCTCCGCCGCCCCGCCGGCGCCACGGCTCACCCCGCGCGCGATGGCCGGAGCCATGACCCCCTTGGTCACCTCGTTGCTGCCGCACACGGGACATTCGAGCACGCCTCCCCGCGCCTGATCCTCGAACGACTCGCCGGAACGGAACCATCCCTCGAAATCGTGTCCTTGCGCGCAGACGAGATTGAAGCTGATCATGCGCCGCCCGCCAGGAGCCGGTCGAGCCCGCCTTCACGGTCGAGCGCGTGCAGTTCGTCGCATCCGCCGATGCCGGCGCCGTCGATGAACACCTGCGGTACGGTGCGCCGGCCCTGTGCGCGGGCGAGCATTTCCTCGCGCCGGCCGGGCGACTGCCAGAGGTCGATTTCCTCGAACGTCACGCCCTTGCGCCCGAGCAGGCGTTTGGCCCTGATACAGAACGGGCAAAGAGGTGTTGTGTAGATCTCGACCCTGGCCATCGATTGCAACCGTATGGAATCCGTTTTGTTCTCCGCATGGGAGATTCATATAGGTTGTGTTTCATCCTGCGCCACCCTTGCCAGGGTGAGGACACCGATCCGGCATGCGCCGGCGCGCCGCAGTATGACGGAACAGGCATTGACCGTCGATCCGGTGGTCAGCACGTCGTCGATCAGCACCACCGGCCTGTCGGCGATGGCGTGCGCATCCCTGCCGGCAACGGCGAAGGCCCCGGGCGTGACGTTCGCCCTCCGCTCCCGGCTGCCGAGTCCCTGCTGCGACACCGTCCTGCGTACACGGCGGAGCGTATCCGGCAGGCAGACGAGCCCGGTCTGCCGCGCGACGTGACCAGCCAGCAGGGCGGCCTGATTGAACCCGCGCGCGAACAGCCGCCATCTGTGTGCGGGGACAGGCAGCAGCAGCGATCCATCCGTGAGCATCGGCCGTCCGGCATCCACCATCCAGCGGGCGAAGGTCGAGGCACCGGCAATCCGGCCGCCATGCTTGAAGGACAGGATGAGGCTGCGCCCGACCGTCCCGTAGACGAGCGCCGCGCGCGCGATGTCATAGGCGGGCGGCTCGTCGGCGCATTCGGCACAGGCAAGGTCACCGGGCCTGCCGTCTTCCCGTGGCCGCCCGCAGATACGACAGAGATCGCCACCGATGAATCGCAGCCCCTTCCAGCAGACCTCGCAAAGACTGCCCTGTTCGTCCACGACCCGGCCGCAGGCGAGGCAACGGGCGGGAAGAAGGGCATGCACCAGCATGCGGGTCGCACGATGGGGGATGGATGATTCAACGGATGGCACGGGCAAAATATTTTTCACCAATTGGTAGATTGATATCTATACCATTTCTCTTATGGGGTTTACAAGGAGTTGAACGGATCCGACGGGCTCTCGCGACCGGAGTCAGGCAGACCGGAAACGGATACGCTGTTTCATTCCGCGAGATCCTGTTGGATTTTGTCACTTGGTGGGGTAGGTCGACCTTCGACCCGGATCGGCGGGCGGTAGGGTGGCTTTCAGAAATCCGGACGGCAGCCATGGTTCATATCACTTCCAAGATCAGGATCCGCCCGAGCGCCATCGTTCTCGTCGCCATGCTCGCCGCGACGGGAACCGCAGACATGGCAATGGCGGAAGTGCTACCGGCGGAATCCGCGGCGACCACCGCCGGACCGGTGCCGACGAATGTCACGGACGAACGGCGAACCATCGATGCCGGCCCGCTGCTCGCCTCGGACCTGGATACGGGCCCCCTGCCCGACACCGGCACGGTTGCCGGTCCGTTTCCCGGTGTGGGCATGCCCGCCCAGTCGCCGCCGCCCGAATTCATCCGGCAGGCGCAGGCGGTCACCGACGCAGCACCGGTGCGTCCGGAACAGTCGGGAACCCCCGAGATCGCCACCCGCATGCCGACATCGACCGAGGACTTCGAACGCCTTCTGAAGGTGCTTCGTGCCCGTATCCAGGCGCTGGAAAACCAGCAGCAGCGCAGCGAACTGCCGGTCGGCCAGCTCGCGAAAAATCTCGAGGATGCCCGTCGCGATGTCGAACGCATGGCCGAATTGCTGTTGCGCAAGGAAATCACCGAAGTCCGCCAGCGTGCCGCGGTTCTCCTTTCCGAGCGGCGGGTGGAGAGCCTGACGGTCCAGCTCGACGGGACGCAGGAGGAACTCGAGGTCCTACGCGACGAACGCAACCGCCTCGACAGCCTCGTCGCCGAGAGCACCTCGCGCGTCGAGGAACTGGCCGGCCAGCTCGTCGAGCTCGACAGCGAACGCGACCGGCTCGAATCCATGCTCGATGGCAGTCTCGAGGAGGCCAAGCTGGCACGCGCCGAACTGGAAAAGGCCGACAGCAGGGTCGCCGAGATCAATCGCGAGATGGACGATCTCATCGCCCGCAACGAGAAGGCCGAGGAACAGTACGAGCAGCAGGTCGCAGAGGCGCGCGCGAGCATGACCCTGCTCGAACAGCGACTCGGTGACGAGCGCAGGCATTTCGAGGCGGAGATGCGCGAGAGCGAACAGCGGGTCGCCACCATGCAGCGCAGTCAGGAGAGCGTGCGCGCGGTGCTCGAACAGGCTCTCGACGAAATCAGGGAAGTCTCGATCGAGCAGTCCGCCTCGGAATACGAACTCGAGATGATCCGCGCCGCAGACGCCAGCGACCGCGCACGACGCGAGGTGCTTGGCAATCTCGGCTTCAGTCGGGACAAGAGCGGCCAGTTGCAACTGCCCGAGATGGATATCGCCGCCATGGCCAGGCGCGACGCCGATGCGATCGAGCCTGCCGCCGGCCCCGATCCCCATTGTCCGGACATGGGTCAGCCGGTGAGGCGGGCCTATCTCGCCGGCCAGGATTCCGCCGAATGGCAACACTA
>JAGREZ010000436.1 GCA_020446285.1 Geminicoccaceae bacterium | reverse complement strand
GAACAGCAAAGGACGATGTCATCGCGCCGTACCGTCGCCGCGAACATCGATTGCATGACACCATCGGAGCAGGGAATGATGGTCAGTCCGATGCGGAACAGCCGGTTGCGGATTTCCTCGCACAGCCAGTTGGATACTCCGCCGCTGCCGAAGGCGTAGATCACACGCGCCTGCAACAGCCGGTCGATTGCCTGCTCGATGACCTGTGGCGGTATGCGCATCGCATTGGTGATACCGAATTGCGCGCGCATCGCCACCTGTTCGCGCATGTCCTCGAAAGTCGTGGGCGGTGCGGGGCTTTCGAAATAGCGCGCTCCCACACTCATGGTACCCATCACCTTGAGTTTGAGATCGCGCAATCCGTCGCAACCCACCGTACGGCAGAAACGGATGATCGTCGGTGCCGATACTCCGATCCACGGCACCAGTTCCTCGATCGATTTCTCGACGAACAGTCGCGGATAGGTCAGGATCGCCGAGGCGACCTTGGTCTGGGTGCGCGACAGCGAGGGCATGACATCGTGAATGTGGCCGAGCAGGTCGCTGTTCGCCGTCCCGCCACCATCGTTCATTCCGGATTCCTGCATTCTCTCCCCGTGAAAATTCCCGGATTGCGAGCATTCAATCATATCAGACCGGCTTTGGCGAACATCCTCGAAAGACGGGATGCCCGATGCGCGCGGGCCATCAGAGCTTCAGCCCCAGAACCCGGCCCTCGTGGATCGCCATGTCGGCGAGGCGCGGGGCCACCGCGTCGCCGATGATGTGGGTTTCGATGCTGGCGATGGCATGGCCGGCAAGGTCGGCAACGCTCCCGGTCGCGGTTGCAAGAACGAGCGTATCCCCTTCGATGCGGATCTCCTCGCCGTCGCGCAGGTCGACGAGAATGGCTGCGTCACCGTTCCAGGCCTTCACCGCATGTTCGACGAAGTGGCGCACACCCAGCGCCTTGAGCTTGCGCCGCAGCGGCCAGTCGACGGATGTTCCGGCGATGCGGGCGGCGATCGAGGAATGGGACGCGACCAGCACCACCTCGTGCCCGGCCTCGGCCAGATGCCACGCTGTCCCCGGTCCGTGCCAGTGCCCCATCTCGTCGACGATGACCACCCGTCTGCCGCAGCGCGCCTCGCGGGACATGACCTCCTGGATGGAATGCACGTTCGTCCTGTCGGCGCCGGGCAGCACCTCCATTGCCGGCAACGCGCGCTGGAAACCGGTTTCACGCGGCAGCGAGCCGGTGGCGACGACGAGAACCTCGACGTCGAAACTGTCGAGCTCGTCTTCCTCGACGAATGTGTTGAGGCGGATCTCGACCTGCAATCGTGCGAGCTGGCGCTCCTGCCAGTCGATATAGTCCTGGATCTGCGCGCGGCGTGGCTGCGCCCCGGCCAGCCGGAACTGGCCGCCGAGTTTCGCGCCGGCCTCGGCGAGTATCACCCGATGTCCGCGTTCGGCTGCCACCCGTGCGCATTCGAGACCCGCCGGCCCGCCGCCGACGACCAGAACGCGCTTCGGTGCGGACGCCGGCTCGAAGCGATCGCCGCCCCAGAGGAACTCGTGTCCGGCGGATGGATTGATGACGCAGCTGATATAGAGATCGCGATAGCGCCGGCCCCAGCATTTCTGGTTGCAGGAAAGGCAGGGGCGGATGTCCTCGAGGCGTCCTTCGGCTGCCTTTGTCACCATGTGCGGATCGGCAATCTGCCCGCGCACGATCGAGACCATGTCGGCCTGCCCCGCACCGATCACTGTATCGGCGTTCTCGGGCGTGCGGATGTGACTCTCGGCCTGCACGCGGACATGCCTTGCGACCTGCTTCAGCGCTTCGGCGAAGGGCGCGCCGAGCTTGTCCTCGTAGAGGACGGTCGGAATGAGTTTGTGGAAATCGAAATAGCTGCCGGTGCCGCAGGTCACATAGTCGATCAGCCCGCGCGCATCATGCCATGCGACGATTTCCTGAAGGTTCTCGACAGAAAGCGCCACCGCGACATCGGGATCGGCGCTCACCGCCATGCCGATGATGAAATCCTCGCCGCAGAGCTGCCGGATGCGCTCGATGATGCGTGTGGAAAAGCGTGTGCGATTGTCGAGGCTGCCGCCCCATTCATCCTCGCGGCGGTTCGACCATGGCGTCCAGAACTGGTCGATGAGCGCGTGATAGGCCGCAAAGAGCTCCACCCCGTCGAAGCCGCTCTCGTGCGCCCGCCTCGCCGCCTGGCCGAATGCCTCGATCATCTCCTCGATCTCGGCGATGCTCATCGCATGGCTGCCATCGCTGTCATGGTAGGATGGCAGCCCCGATGGCGACCAGGCCGGGTGGAAGCTGATATCCATGTCGCCATGCTGGCCGACGCTGTAGAGCTGCTGGATCATCACCGTACCGAACGCATGGCAGGCCTCGGTGATGCGTCTGAAACCGGGAATGACCGCATCGTTGCCGGCAAGGAAGTTGCCGCGCGTGAGGACGGCGGAAGGGTGTACGGGAACGGGCTCGACCACGATCATCGCCGCACCGCCCATCGCCCGCTCGCGATAGTAGCCCAGATGACGCTCGCCCGGCAGACCGCCTTCCGCCATATTGGCGGTATGGGCGCCGAAATTGAGGCGATGCCTGAGGGTCCGGTGACGGATGGTGAGCGGCTGGAAGAGATGTTTCAGCACCTGCCTTCCTTCCTTCATTCCAAGATCCTCCTGCCCCTGAACGTTTCATCGGGCTGCATGCCCATCCCAAGGGGAGACTGCCCGTGAAACCCGTCCTCGTCGATGCCGATACTGTCCATCGGACACTTCCGTTTGCGACATTGATCGACGATCTGGACGCGGCGCACCGCGAACAGCCTGCGGAGATCGGTCGCATCCTGCTGGAAAAGGGCGACAATGGCTGTCTTCTGCTCCCCGCATGGCAGGACGGGCGGGCGCTCGGCGCCAAGCTGGTGACGAGCTTTCCCGGAAACGGGGCGCGCGGTCGTCCGACGGTTCAGGGCGTCTATGTCCTCTTCGATGGCTGTGACGGGCGGCCGCTCGCGGTGATCGACGGCGAGGCCCTCACCTTCCGCAAGACGGCGGCGGACTCCGCCCTCGGGGCCCGGTATCTCGCAAGGCCGGATGCGCACACGCTGCTCATGATCGGCGCCGGTGATCTGGCACCCTGGCTCATCGAGGCGCATCGATGCGTGCGTCCGGACATCGAACGGGTGCTCGTCTGGAACCGGACAGGCGAGCGCGCCGAACGCCTCGCCACGCTCTGCGGCGGCGAGGCCGTGGAGGATCTGGACCCGGCACTCGCGGAGGCGGACATCATCTCCAGCGCCACTGGCAGCCTCTCCCCGCTCATTCGCGGCGCGTTGCTGAGGAAAGGGGCGCATGTCGATCTCGTCGGCGGCTTCACTCCCCGGATGCGCGAATGTGACGACGAGACCGTGCAACGGGGATCGGTCTTCGTCGACGCGCCATGGTCGACGGTGGGAATAGCCGGCGACCTCGTCCAGCCGATGGAAAGCGGTGCCATCGACGAACAGGCGATCCGTGGTGACCTCTTCGATCTGGCGACCGGACGGATCAGCGGACGATCATCGCTGGACGAAATCACCGTCTTCAAGAATGGCGGCGGCGCCCATCTCGACCTGATGACCGCCATGAGTCTGATGCAGCGGATGCAAGAGACCGCATGATGCGGGAACGTCCTGAAACGGATGCTGCCGGTCGTTAGCATTTCCCGTTCAGGTGGAACCACCTGAACGATCAGGAAACGCGGCGAAACAACGAGATAGAGCGGCAGACCGATCGCATGTGATCGGGATCCGCTCTGGCGGCGGATTTCCTGTCTTCAATCCCTGCCGGCAAGGAGGCCGGCGAGGAAGGCGGCGGCGACGATGGCGGGGCCGGCTTTTGCGGTTCCCTTCGATCCGGCTGCCGACGACCCCATTGCCGACAGGGGAACCGCCGGCTGTTTCGCGTCGCGCCGTTTCATGGCCATGGCGCCAAGGGCGAAGGCGGCAGCGATCAGCAGCAGGACGAGAGCGGTGATGAGAGCGGCGGCACCTTCCCCGAACGGTTCGGCGAGTGCGAAAAAGAGCGCGAGCACGAGAAACAGGATGCCGCCCATGACGAACAGACCGGCGAGCGCGAACAGGGAAGCCAGCAGGACAGCGTGTTTCGCCTTCTCCCTTGCCTGCCTCCCTGCATGGCGCGCGAGGGCTCTCGCAGCGAGGCCCAGCCCCTTCATTTCCTGCCCAGCAGTTTCGCCAGAAAGAGCCCCGCGGCAAAGGCGATGGCAGCGGCCGCGATCGGGTTGGATCGTATCTGCTCCTCGACGGCACCGCGCATCCGCCGGCCCTCGTCCATCGCCTCGTCGATCATGCGCCGTGCATCGTCGGAAAGATCGCCCAGATGCTCCGATGCCAGTTCCGAAGCGGTTCCGGCGATGCTGCCGGCACGATCGCTGACCATCGACGCCATCAGCTTCATGTCGCTGCGGGCTTTGGCCAGTTCCTGTTCGAGTTCTTCCTTGGTCGCCATGTTTCCTGTTCCGGACATTGAGGTTGGAGAGGTTTTTCTGTTTTCGATTTCAGCAAAAAAACACCACCGACGGAAGTGTCTTTTCATGCAAGTTGAGTTTTTCTCAGATTTTGAATAATCTCACGTTGAGAACCGAAAGAACTTTCAAAGAAAGTCGGCCCGAAACCGAAACGCGTCATGGAAACGTATCTGTTTTTTTCATTGAGCAAACGACATCTTGTCATTTGCAACGCGAACACGCAGTGTGTCAAGGAATTAATTCGTATTCTTGAGTGCTGCACCGGCACCCGCCTGCCTGATGTCGTCCGGGCCATTGCGGATCGCGGCTGGAACCGGCTCGTCATGGCGCAACGGCGTTTCCTTCGTCTTTTACTGCCTTGCGCACCATGCTCCGCCATGCTTCTCGCCAGCCTCTGTCCGAGCGGTGCAGCGGCCGGAGCGGAGGAAGGAAGGCTCGTGCGCCATCTCGTCGTCGGCGATGTGACCCGGTTCGCCAGAGATATCGATCTCGATCCGGTGAACACGCTGACCTCCGAGATCGGCTCGGTCTTTCGCGACATGTTCGACCAGCTCGTCCTGCTCGATGCCGACGGCTCGATCGTGCCGGGTGCAGCGCGATCCTGGGAGATTCTCGAGGGCGGCAGTGTCTACGAGTTCCAGCTCGACGAGGGCGGGCGCTGGTCGGATGGCGAAGCGGTCACCGCACGGGATTTCGTCTTCGCCTGGTCGCGGCAGCGCGATCCGGAATTCGCACCGCACACCTTTCACGCATTCGCCCAGACCATCAGGGGCTGGGCGCTGGATTCCGATGAACCTCTCGGTGTCCGCGCTCTCGACGATTACCGCCTGCGTATCGAACTGGTCGAACCCTATGCCCTTGCACTCGAGGAACTGAAGTTCGGCTATTTTTCGCCGTTGCCCGAACATGCGGCGCCACGGACGCGAGCGCATTGGGTGGACTGGGAGCGGCGACCGTCGAACGGGCCGTATCGGATCGAATCCAGCAAGGGCAACGAACTCAATCTGGTCGCCAATCCCTTCTACAAGGACGGGCCGCCCGCCATCGGCAAGGTGACGCATCTGTTCTCGACATGGGCGGAGGCGTCGCGAAGCCTGTTCGACGGCAAGGCGGATGTGGTGATGAGCGTGTCGCTGCGGCAGATTCACTGGCTCATGCAGAACACCGGCTATCATGTCGAACCCCGGGATCCGGAATTCAGTTTCTACGCCCTCAACAGCCGGGCACCCGGCCTCACCGACCCTCGCGTCCGTCACGCGCTGCGACTGGCAGTGGACCGGGAACGCCTCGTCGACGAGGTTCTCGACGGCAATGCAGCACCCGCTTATGGCGTCATCCGTCCGGGGTATGGCGGCTATGTACCGGGCTTCAGTCCGCCCCCCTATTCCCAGGCACTCGCCGAGGCGAAACGGTTGATGAACGAGGCCGGGTATTCGCAGCAAAGGCGCCTGCATCTGGTTCTCTCCAACGACGATGACGAGACACATGTTCAGGTCGCGCTGAGCGTGGCACGCGACTGGTCGCAGATCTTCGTCGATCTCGATTTCGCCGAGCCCATGGCCTCGATGCATGATCTCAACAGTTTCCAGGAGCAGGGAACCTACGAGGTGACGCGGCGCCGGTGGATCCTCGGCTATCTCTCGCCGCGTGACTTCATCCAGTCTTGCGAGGTGCTCAAGCCCGTTCACTGCGGCTATCCGGATCCGGCTCTCTATGTGCCGTATGCGCGGCACGCGAGTGCGGAAACGGATCCGGCCGAGCGCAACCGGCTGTTTCAGCAAGCCGAACTCGGGCTCCTCGAACAGAATACCATCGTACCCCTCTTCCATACATCGCTCTTCGCCCTCATGTCCGGGCGGGTCGAGGCGACCGAGGGCAATGACTTCCTCAACAGTATCATGAGCCGGCAGCTTCGCTGGAGAGCGGAAGGCAACTGACCCGGACTGCCCGCCGTCTCCTTTCTGGGTATCGTCGGCGTACACGGTGATACCCACAAAGGAAGCCGGTCAAAGGACTGTCGCGGCTGATGGCCGGTCGATTGCAGGTCTACTCCCGGGTTTACACAGCATTGCCGAATGGCCGGAACAGGGCTGTGCAAGGCATGCTCCCCTTCGAACACGGCGCGATGGAGAGCGCCAGCGATCCGGGGGAGCAATCCAGTGAGGATGCAACGTCACGTCAAGATCAGGAAATGGCTCGGGGCAGGCGTATGCCTGTTTGCGGCGATGGCGATGCCGCCCGTCGCGGGCAAGGCCGAAGCCGAGCCCTTCGAGCTTTCTGCCGAAATCATGGACGGGATCACGGCCGGTGCCAACGGCGTTCCCCTGACCATGCCGCGGGAGTTTTCCATCACGCCGACCATCCTGCGCACGCACCAGGTCACGACCCGCATAAGCATGCCGGTGGCGAATGCGATCGCCTTGTGTCTCCTTTGCGCTCCGGGTGCTTCCGCCAATGCCACCTCGATCGCCGTGGGTGATGCCCAGGCCGACAGTATCGCTTCGGCACTCGGTGCTGCCAGAAGCGATGTGGTGAGCACTGCCGTGGGTCTCTACCGGATCTCGCCGGAGCTCCTCGAGAGCCTCTCGGCCCTGGCATCGGCGCCCTAGTCCGGGTGCCATCCAATCCATTCGAGTTGCACGGTCCGCCGCCGCGCGTGGCGGGTCGTCCGGAACTGCCGGCCTCCTGGCAGATCGGGCGGTGCTGTCCGCCCGCTTGGAAGAAGGGCAGGGATGGTCCTGCCCGGGAATGACGCATCAAGGAGTATGAAAATGCGCAAGACCCTGTTCACCGCCGCGGCCATCGGCCTTCTCGCAGGTGCCGCTTCGGCCGAGCCGCTTTCACTCGACGATGCCGCGATGGACGGTATCACCGCCGGCACCGGCTACCATATGCCGGGTGTGCCGCTCGACTTCGGCAAGAATGTGAACCTGTCCGATTCGATCCACAACTGGGTCGACAGCTACATCAAGTCGAAGGTCTATCTCCACGGCAATGTGGCGACGTCGGAAGGCGCGGCCACCGCGCTCGGACCGAATACCCTCACCAGCGCCACCTTCGGCGCCAACACCATTGCCGGCGCCCTGTCGCAGTCCGTCGGCATCGTCGAATCCGCCTCCAGCTTCTGATCCGGCGGAGCGTACAGGCCATGACCGGACGCCGCCATCCGCCCCGGCGCCTCCCGCTCTCCTCGAGTGAGGGCGGGTGGCGGCCCCGGTCCAAGGCCTGGGCCCGGACGGTTCTCATGCTCTCGGCCTGCCTCGTGCAGGCCTGTGCGGCGGGACCGTCCGGGCAGCGCGCCGGGACGTGGACAGCGGATCGAATGCCTGACGGGCCGGTCCGTTCCCTTCGCGAGATGCGCCGGGACGGTGTGGTGATGCAGGCCTGGGATCTCAGCTGCGGTGCTGCCGCACTGGCAACGCTTCTGAATTATCACCATGGCGATCCGGTGAGCGAGCTCGAGATCACGCGCGGGCTGATCGACCGCGACATCTATCTGGAGACGCCGGAGCTGGTGAAGGCCCGTCAGGGCTTCTCGCTCGCCGATCTCGCCCGCTTCACCAACGCCCGCGGCTATCGGGCCGGCGGCTTCGGCAGCCTCGCATTCGCCGATCTTGCCGGAATGACGCCGCTCATCCTGCCCATCTTCGAAAACGGGCAGAGCCATTTCGTCGTCTATCGCGGCGTCTGGCAAGGCCAGGTGTTGCTCTCGGATCCGGCATTCGGTGTGCGCACGATGCGCCGGACGACCTTCGAGCGATTGTGGATTCCGGTCAATGACGAGATCGGTCGCGTGGGTTTCACCGTCGATCGCCGCGATGGCCTCGATCCGCCCGACAGGCTTCGGGCCAGACCCGCCGACTTCATGATGTCCGGCTGAAAAAAACGGGAAACGTCTCATGAAACCTACGCTCCATCGCCGCCGGGTCGGGCGGACAGCCCTGCCGTTCCTGTTCGCCTGTATCGCTGCTCATCCCGTCGATGCTGCCGGGACGGAATTCCGGCGGGGCATCCATGACGGTTTCGAGCGGATCGTGTTCGAGGCGGATGCACCGCTTTCGGCCGAACTGGTGGCGGAGAATGACCGTCTCCGGATCCGCTTCGCGAACGAGCAGACATTCCTTGCCGAAGGCGGGGCAAGGGGAACGGGAGAGCTGTTGCGCGGCCTGCGCATCATCGACGAACGCACCGTGGAGCTGGAACTTGCACCCGGAGCGCGGTTCCGCCGGCTTCGCCTCGATGCCGACAAGCTCGGCATCGATATCCTGCCATCGGCGCGGGTGGCGCTTCCCCTCGATCCGCCGGAGTCCGAATCTGTACCCGAATCTGTACCCGAATCTGCGCCCGAATCTGCGAATGACGGGAGTGCGCAGGTCGAACGCACCGCCGCTGCCGGAACAGCCGGAGAAGAGCGCCCTGATGACGGGCAGGATGAAGGGTATCGCCGGGATCTCATGATCCGGAGCCTGCTCGCCCGCATCGAGGCGCTCGAAGGCATGACGCCCGGCGCCGGGCCCGGTCTGCCGGTGCCGACCGGTGATCGGGAGGACGGCGGCAGCGTTCGCGAGGATCTGATCATCGACCGGGCGCTCGAACGCACCCTTGCGGGTATCGGAACGCTTCTTCTTCCATCGGGCGCGATCGAGGTCGAACCTTCCCTCGCCTATGCGCTCAATGACGACGCCACACCCGTTTTTATCACCGATATCGATGATGTCTCGCTCTTTGTCGGCGCGAACAGGCAGCGCCGCCAGAGTGTCAGTGCTGTGACCGCGATCCGTGCCGGTCTGCCCTTCGACAGCCAGATCGAGCTCGAACTGCCCTGGCACTGGACCGACGAGCGCATCGTCACCGAAGTCGGCAATGCCGGTGCGGCCGAGAATGACGAACAGGGCTCGGGCATGGGCGATCTGCGCATCGGCGTGGCGAAGACGCTCTATCGCGGCGAGGACAGGCTCCCCGATTTCGTCGGCCGGCTCTTCTGGGACACGGCTTCCGGCGAGCGCGAGGACAACAGCGTCGGTCTTGGCGGCGGCCGGAACGAATTCGGCGCGTCACTGAGTTTCCTCAAGCGGCAGGATCCCCTCGCCTTTACCGGCGGTGTTTCGGTCGAGACCAGTCTCGAGGACAACAATGTCCAGCAAGGCGACCGTCTCGGCGTGTCAGTCGGTGCGGTTCTGGCGGCGAGCCCGCATACCTCGCTCAAGATCGGCTATACCCACCGTTTCGAAAAGAAGGCCGAATTCGACGGGAACGGCATTCCGGGCTCCAGCCGGACGTTCGGAATCCTCTCGCTCGGCGCCGCTGCCGTAGTGGCCCGCCGCACGCTGGTCGATTTCACCATCGGCGTCGGCCTCGGCGACGATGCGCCGGACGTTACCGCAAGACTGGCAGTTCCGATCCGCTTCACCCTCGATTGAGGAGCCGGAAAATTCCGTCAGTCCATGAAAGCCGGGTCATGTGTACCCATGATGGCTGGCCGGACACCTTCAGGAGTTCTCTGCCAGAAGCTCCTGTACGATGGATGGGCGTTTGGCGACGAGAGCCAGCAATACCTTCGCCGGCCCTTGCGGTGAGCGACGTCCGTGTTCCCAGTTCAGGAGCGTGCCTTTCGCCACGCCGATACTCCTTGCAAACTGTGCCTGGGACAGGCCTGTCGTCTCCCGAATCGCACTGACATCAATCGCCTCGACCTGAATTTGATGGGTGACACTCTGCGACTCATCGCCATTCAGATAGACGCGTGCATCATCCAGACCGGCCATGATCTTGTCGAACGCCTTGCTCATTTTCGTCTCCTGTAGTCCGTGATCATGGCTTTCGCCGCAGCGATGATTGTCCGCTGCTCTTCTTGTGTCAGGTTGCTCTTTTCATTCTTGGCAAAGAGCGTCAGCAGAAACACCGGAACGTCTTCATCAGCAAAGAGAAACACGACGCGATAGCCCCCACTCTTCCCCTGCCCCGATCTGGCAATCCGAACCTTGCGGACACCGCCACCAATCGACACACCCGACAAGGGTGAACTTGCGATGAAGTTCACCATTTCTTCCCGTTCCCGATCACTTGCAACGCCTCTACAAGCGATCAACCAGGCATTGGTTTCGACAATTGTGATCAGGGGAGGAGTCATGTCTACATGGTATAAGCCAATGACTCATGTGTCAATGGCATACTTTTAGGGGTTGGACTTATACCCAAGTTTGACCAACTTTGGCGATATTCCCGAAGTGTGTAGATTCTGTCCGCAGGACGCCCCGCCCGCTCACGCGGCTTTTTGAACAGCGGGCGAAATCATGTCCCCGATCAGCACCGCCGGCAGGGCGGCGGCGAGATCGTTCGCAAGGTCTTTGTAGGAATTCTGTCTCTCGGTCCCGTGGCCGGTGGCTGCGGAACTGCATTCCGGCACGACCGTTTCCGCGTCTTCGGCAACGGAAACCGTCCCGTTTACCGGTTTGCGCGGAACAGGCCGGCGGCGCGGGAAACCGCACCACGGATCATGCCGGACGTCCGGGTCTGCTGCGGACGCATCCTCAGTCGACGAGCCACGGGCGGACCCTGCTTCGAAAGCATGCGGCGTCTTCGATGACGGCCGGTGGCGCCTTGGGCACAACACCGAGACAAGACAGATGAACAGGA
>JAGREZ010000050.1:11123-12606 GCA_020446285.1 Geminicoccaceae bacterium | reverse complement strand
GGTGACCTGCTCGCCCACAATATCGACACAGCGATGTGGCTGAATGGGCCCATCACATCCGTATCGGCAACCGCCGAAACCTTCATCAAGGAGCGTCTGCATCAGGAAACGGGGAAGAAGGAGCCGGTCCATATCGACGATGCCTGCATGTTCATGGCGCGCTTTGCCAACGGCTCGCTTGGCCTCTTCGAAAGCACCCGCTACGCGCGTGGACACAAGGCGCTCAAGACCTTCGAACTGAACGGCCAGGACGGTTCCTTCGCATTCGACCTGCACGAGCCCGAATATCTCGAACTGTTCCAGTATCTCGACAAGGCGACGGGCAGCAAGGTCGACGACCGGTTGACCGGCTGGCGCAAGGTCCATGTCACGAATTTCGAGCATCCCTACATGGATCACTGGTGGGTGCCCGGTCTCATCATCGGCTATGAGCACAGCTTCACCCATGCACTCGCCGACTTCCTCGAAGCCGCCGGTCGCGGCGAGCCCTGCCATCCGACATTCACGGATGCGCTGCAGACGCAGAAGGTCTGCGATGCGGTGCTCGCTTCGGCGAAATCGGGAGCATGGACGGAGACCGGTGTCGCCGGCTTCGCCTGACCTTCGGCCTTCGACATGAAAAAACGCCCGCCGCTTCGTGCGACGGGCGTTTTCCCTGTCCTGTGTGGGAACCCGCGTTCGCGGTTCGGGCTCAGTCGGCGATCTTGATCGCGATGAAGCGCAGGTCACCCTGGCGATTGACCAGCAGCAGCACGGATTTCTTGCCCTCGCTTTCGGCCTGGTTGACCCGCGCCATCACTTCCGGAGGCGATGCCACCTCCTCCTGATTGACCTCGGTGATCAGATCGCCCGGCTGCAGGCTCTCCTCTTCGGCATAACTGCCCGGTTCGACCGAAATGATGACGACACCGGCAGCATCCGGCTCGATTCCATACTGGGCGCGCAACTCCTCGTCGAGCGCGCTGATGGTGATGCCAAGCAGGGTGATGTCGGCCGTCGTGCGCGGCGCGCCCTCGACCTCCGACTGATCGAGCTGGGCGAGTTCCTCATCATCGGGAAGTTCGCCGAGAACCACCGAAACGGAAAGCTGTTCACCACGCCGCCAGACCTCGACATTGACCTCCTTGCCGATCTCCGTTTCCGCGACAATGCGGGGCAGGGAGCGCATCTGGTCGATGGTCTTGCCGTCGAAGCGAAGGATGACGTCGCCGGCGACGATATCGGCCTCGGCCGCCGGGCCACCGGCAGTGACACTCGCCACGAGCGCACCGGCGACGGTTTCGAGCCCCAGTCCCTCGGCCAGCTCCGATGTGACGTTCTGGATGCGCACCCCGAGCCAGCCACGGGCGACGCGGCCATCGCTCTTCAGGTTGGTGATGATGTTGCGCGCCAGATTGGAGGGTATGGCAAAACCGATACCGACATTGCCACCGGAAGGCGAGAAAATGGCCGTATTGACGCCGAACACCTTGCCGTCGAGCGT
>JAGREZ010000050.1:191-11118 GCA_020446285.1 Geminicoccaceae bacterium | reverse complement strand
CGCCGGAATTGCCGCGATTGATGGCGGCGTCGACCTGGAAGAAATCGTCATAGGGCCCGGCCCGGATGTCGCGCCCACGCGCGGAGACGATGCCGGCGGTGACCGAAAAGCCGAGGCCGAACGGATTGCCGATGGCAACCATCCAGTCGCCGACGCGAACCTGGTCACTATCGGCCCACTCGACCGAGGGGAAGAGCGCGCCCGTGTCGCTCGCGATCTTGAGCAATGCGAGATCGGTCTTCGGATCGCGGCCGATCAGCTCGGCCGTGAATTCATGATCGTCCTGGAAGATCACGGTGATCTCGTCGGCATCGGCGACGACATGATTGTTGGTGACGACATAGCCTTCGGGATCGATGACGAAGCCGGAACCCTGGGACATCGCCCGGCGCGGGCGCTGCTGCTGGTTCTGCTGGTCGCGCTCGAAGAAATCCTTGAAGAACTCTTCAAACGGCGATCCCGGCGGAAACTCCGGCAAGGGCATTTCTTCGGGTCCGCCGCCCTGCTTGCCGGCGGCGATCCGTACGACCGCCGGTCCCACCTTTTCGACGAGATCGCCGAAACCTTCGACCGGAGGAAGCTGCTGGGCGTTCACAGGCACGCTAACGCCACCGGCCAGACAGACGAGCACCATGACGGTGAAGAGCGACAGGCGCTTCCATCCGGCACCGAGCCCGATCCTCGGGACCGAGGACTCAAACCCGTGAAACAGCATCGAATCCTCCTTTGCTGGATCGTGTCTGCAAGCCCGATGCTCGCGGGGCAGCCCTCGCCGACTGCCGGAAACGATCCGTTGCTCTACCATAGCGAGAACTGACTACACGATGCGCGAACGCCAAGGGTTCCGTCAACTGCGAATGAGCCACACCAGACCGACACCCAGAACGGCGAAAAGGAGACCACCCCACCGCAACATCTGACCGTCCGTCTCCATGGCAGCCGCCAGAGCACGCTTCATACCCTCGGGAAAGAGGGCCCACAACAGGCCCTCGATCACAAGAACGAGCGCGGCCGCTGTCGCGAGGTCCTGCACCTTCGTCTCCCGCGACTTTCTCGACCCTGACCTACCGCGTTCCTTCCGGTTTTGTCAGTCCTTTGAGATAATGGAAGAATTCGCTGTCCGGCGACATCACGATGCTGGTTCCGCTGTCCGGCAGGGCCTTCTTGTAGGCCTGCATCGAGCGGTAGAAGTCGAAGAAGTCGATATCCTGACCGAAGGATTCGGCAAAGATCCGGACGGATTCAGCATCGCCCTTGCCCCGGGTGATATCGGCGTCACGCTTGGCCTCGGCGATCAGGACGCGGCGCTCGCGGTCCGCGCGAGCACGGATCCGCTGGGCGAGTTCGGCACCCTGAGCCCGAAGCTCCTTGGCCTCGCGTTCGCGCTCGGTCTGCATCCGGCGGAAGATCGCCTCGCTGTTTTCCTTCGGGAGGTCCGCGCGCTTGATGCGAATATCGACCACTTCCACGCCGAACTGCTGCAGCGCGCGATTGGCCTCGTCGCGGATGCGACCCATGAGCGAGTTGCGATCCTCGGACAGGACGCGGAAGAGCGAGACCTCGCCGAGAACGCTGCGCAGGGCGGAGAACATGATCGGCTCGAGCCTCGAGCGGAAGGCGACCTCGCTGCCGGCGGACTGGCGGAAGCGCAGCGGATCCTCGATCCGGTAACGGGTGAAGGCATCGACGACGAGGCGCTTCTGGTCGCCGAGAATGAGCTCCACCGGTTCGGCGTCATAGTCGAGCACGCGCTTCTCGAAAAATTCGACCTGCTGGATGAACGGTACCTTCCAGCTCAACCCGGCTTCCTTGATCTGGCGGACCGGGCTGCCGAACTGGACGACGAGCGCCTGCTGCGTCTGGTGAACGGCAAAGATTCCGTTGAGCAGGACGAGCAGGATGGCGAGAAGGACGATGCCGAGGCCGATCTTTACGGGCTTGCTCATTGGGTCTCTCCGTCCGACGCGTCACTCTCGCGCCGCTCGCGCACTGAATTCTGGATTTCCGGAAGCGGCAGATAGGGCACCACGCCGCTCTCGCCACCTTCGGAATCGATGATCACCTTGGTTACGCCGGCGAGAATTTCTTCCATTGTTTCAAGGTAGATGCGGCGGATCGTGACATCCTCGGCCTTGCGATACTCGTCGAGGATCGATTTGAAGCGTTCGGCTTCACCGCTGGCACGGGCGACGACTTCCTGTTCGTAGGCCTGGGCCTCCTGGAGGAGCCGTTCGGCCTCGCCGCGGGCACGCGGGATGATGTCGTTGGAGAACGCATCCGCCTCGTTCTGCATCCGCTCGCGGTCGGCCTGTGCACGCTGGACGTCGCGGAAGGCGTCGATGACTTCCGCCGGCGGGTCGGCCTTCTGCAGCTGGACCTCGTCGATGAGGATGCCGGCGCCATATTCGTTCATGAGCACCTGCAGCTGTTCGCGGGCCTTCTGTTCGATCGCCCGGCGGGCCTCGGTGGTCGCCTCGGCAATGGGGGTCTGCCCCATGATCTCGCGCATCACGCTCTCCGAGGCGGCGAAAACCGTCGCTTCGGGATCGCGAATGTTGAAAAGGAAGTCGGCGGCGTTCGAGATTTTCCACAACACGACGAAATTAACGTCGATGATGTTCTCGTCACCTGTGAGCATGAGCGCCTCGTCGCTCATCTCGCGGTCGCCGCCGGATGTGCGCACGCCGGAGCGGAAACCCACCTCGATGCGGTTGACGCGCGTGACCTGCGGTGTCTCGACCGAGCCGATGGGTGCCGGCCAGTTATAGTTCAGACCGGGCTGGGTCGTGTCGGTGAGCTTGCCGAAGACGAGTTCCACGCCCTGTTCCTCGGGCTGTACCCGGTAGAAACCGCTGGCCAGCCACAGCACGGCAACGACGAGCGCGATCAGGATGGCGGCCTTCTTGCTGATGCCGCTTCCGCCGCCAGAGCCTTGCGGAAAGAGCTGCTTGACCTTTTCCTGGCTCTTCTTGATCAGCTCCTCGAGATCGGGGGGCTGCCCCGGTCCCTGTCCGCCGCCGCCACCGCCAGGACGCCCGCCCCACGGTCCCTGGCCGCCTCCGCCTTGCCAGCCGCCGCCGCCACCTTGATTGTTCCAGGGCATTCCAATACCACCTCGTTGCAGGATCGACGGGCAACCGAACGCATACGGCATCGAACCCGACGCAATTGAGAACCCGACCGTGTATATCGGTCGCATAGCACAGGCTTCAACCATGACCCAGCCGACAAACGATCAGATTTTGAACGCTTTGCGCGAAGTCCATCATCCGTCACGCGGTTCCGACATCGTTTCACTGGAGATGGTGAGCGGCATCGTCGTCAAGGGCGGGAATGTCGGATTCGCGCTCAATGTCGATCCGGATGAGGCCGAACGCCTCGAACCCATGCGCAAGCGGGCGGAAGATGCCGTGCGCGCCATCGACGGTGTGCTCTCCTGTTCGGTGGTGCTCACCGCCGAGCGCGCGCCGGGCGGACGCGGGCCGGCAGCACCGCCGCCGGACATGGGTGCGCCGGGCGCGGGTCGCCAGCAGCGCCCGGAAGTGCAGAAGCCGCTCGTGCCGGATTGCCGGGCGATCGTCGCGGTTGCCTCGGGCAAGGGCGGCGTCGGCAAATCGACGACCGCGGTCAACCTGGCGATGGGCCTTGCCGCCTCGGGCCTGAAGACGGGGCTTCTCGACGCTGATATCTACGGCCCGTCGGTGCCGCGCATGACGGGTGTGAGCGGCCGACCGACCAGCCCTGACGGCCAGCGCCTCAAGCCCATGGAAGCGCATGGTGTGAAGATCATGTCGATGGGCTTTCTCGTGGAGGAGGACGCGCCGATGATCTGGCGCGGTCCGATGGTACAGAGCGCGCTGCAGCAGATGCTCGGCGATGTCGAATGGGGTGAACTCGATGTGCTCGTGGTGGACATGCCGCCCGGCACCGGTGACGCCCAGCTCACCATGGCACAGCGGGTTCCGCTCGCCGGTGCCGTCATCGTCAGCACGCCGCAGGACATCGCCCTTCTCGATGCGAGGAAGGCCATCAACATGTTCCGTCGTGTTGATGTCCCCATTCTCGGGATTGTTGAAAACATGTCCTATTTTTGCTGTCCGAATTGCGGACATCGCGCGGAAATCTTTGCGCATGGAGGCGCTCGCGGATGTGCCGCGCAGTTCGGTGTCGAGCTTCTCGCCGAAATTCCGCTCGACATCGCCATTCGCGAGACCTCCGACGCCGGCAATCCCATTGTCGTGAGCGATCCCGAAAGCGCTCAGGCGCGGGCCTATTCCGCTCTCGCGGCCTCGGTCGCCGCGACGTTGCGGGACCGGGGAGGGGACGCCATGGCCGCGCCGAAGATCGTTTTCGAGTAATTGTGGCGCGTCCGCAGGGGCGGTGATGGCCGGCGGATATCGTTCGGCAATCCCGGTGAAGGAGGTGCCACGATGGCCATAGCCGACAGTCTCGGAATCGATGCCTACAAGCCGGCGCAGATCGCCGCGCGCGTCGAGGAGGCCGGTGTTGCCAAGGCTAGGCTCGCAATCGTTCCGCTAACCGTTCTCGGCATCCTTGCCGGTGCGTTCATCGCCTTTGGCGCCATGCTGTTCACGCTGGTGATGACGGACCATGGCCTCGGTTTCGGGCCGGCGCGTCTTCTTGGCGGCATGGTGTTCGCGCTCGGGCTCATTCTCGTGGTCATCGCCGGTGCCGAACTCTTCACCGGCAACAATCTCATCGTCATGGCGAGGATCGACGGCCGCATCGGCACGGGCGAGCTGGTGCGTAACTGGGTCGTGGTCTTCCTCGCCAATTTCATCGGCGCATTCGGGGCAGCAGTCCTCGTGGCACTGAGCGGCACGCTCGCCATGCATGGCGGTGCAGTGATGGAAACCGCGGCGGTCATCGCCCGAAGCAAGGTCGCGCTGCCGGTCGATCAGGCGTTCTTCCGCGCCATTCTCTGTAACGCCCTCGTCTGTCTCGCCGTCTGGCTCAGCTTCGCCGCACGCGATGTCGCCGGCAAGATCCTGGCCATCGTCCCGCCGGTGGCGGCCTTCGTGGCGCTCGGCTTCGAACATTCCATCGCCAACATCTATTTCATCGGCCTCGCGCTCGTCACCGGCGTCGAAGGCGTCACGCTCGCGGGCTTTGTCGTCAATCTTCTGGTCGTGACGATCGGCAATGTGATCGGTGGCGGCGGTCTCGTCGGCCTTGCCTACTGGTTCTGTTACAGGATGGGCGCCCCGGACAGCGCCTGAGCGGCCGCTCCGGAACGGCCGTTTGTGTGGCGACATCCGGCGAAAGCGGGTAAATTCAGGGTCTTGTGCGTGTCCCCGGGCGGGAACGCTGTTGCCCTCGTGCGGCAATCGCACGCATGATGGGCACATGAAGACCGAAGACAGGGGATTCCGGCGACTGGTCGTTCCGGGGCTCGCATGTGCCCTCGTGCTCATTGTCATCCGGCTCATGCCGGATGACTTGCGGAGCGTGGCGATCCTCGCCCGAAGTGCCGGATGGATCTGCGGCGCCTGGCTCGTTGTGCGGCTTCTCGACGTCCTGCTCTGGCAGGGGCTGCTGAAACGGCGGACCGGACATGCGCCGCCGAGGCTGCTTTCCGATCTGCTCGCCGCGGCGGTCCTCGCATCGGCACTGCTGATGGCGGCGGCACGCGAATGGCAGGTTCCGGTGGCCGGGATCATCACCACGTCGGGCGTGCTGGTGGCGGTGATCGGCTTCGCCCTGCGTGACATGCTCGCCAGCCTGTTCGCCGGCATCGCCCTTAATCTCGAACGTCCCTACGCCATCGGCGACTGGATCGCCGAGGCGGACGGCGAGGCCGGCAGGGTCGTCGAGGTGGGATGGCTGACGACCAGACTTCGCACGAAGGGGGCGGTCACGCTCGTCATTCCCAACGCTCGGCTCGCCACCGGCGGGTTCCGCAATTACGGCCACCGGGGCGAACTTTTCCGTGACGAGATCGAGGTGACGCTCGACCACGCGCTGGCGCCGGGCAAGGCGGACCGGGTGCTGCTCGCGGCCGTGCGCGCGGTCGTGGATGTCGAGCGGATGCAGCGCGCACCGGATGTCCGCATCGCCACCTTCGACGAGCGCGGCGTCGTCTGGCTCGTGCGTTTCTGGGTGGACGATTATGACCGCCTCGTCGATGTGCGTTACGCAGTGCAGCGCTCGGTCCTGCAGCACCTGCATCAGGCCGGCATCGGCCTGCCCTATGGCAAACTCGACCTGTATCACGCGCCGATGCCCGACCGTTCGCTCGACTATGTGGTCGATCGCGACCGCGTCCTGCAGCGCTCGGAGCTGTTCCGCGACCTCGACGGTGCGGAGGTGAAGGCACTCGCCGCGGGAGCGATGGAGCGGCGCGTTGCCGGCGGCGAGATCATCGTTCGCCGGGGAGAGGCGGGCCGGTCGCTCTTCGTCGTGCTGGAGGGCGTCCTTGTCGCGCTTTTCACGGATGGCGAGGGACGCGAATCCGTCGTGAACCGGATCACGGCCGGCGGGATCTTCGGCGAGTTCGCGCTTTTGACAGGTGAGCCGCGCAGCGCCACGGTGCGGGCGGAAAGCGAATGCGTCCTGCTGGAAATCGACGAGGAGGTTCTGGCGCCGGTTCTGCGGCGTTCCCCGCAGCTGGCCGCCCAGCTCAGTCGCACGCTCGCCCGGCGCAAGGCAGTGCTCGACAACGCGCTCGGCGAGGCGGGTGCGAGGGCGGGAACCGACGTCCGTGCCACCGAAGACCGCTTGCTCACCCGCATCCGCTCGCTCTTCGGCCTCTGAAGGCGGGGCTGTCGGCAAACGGGTCGAGCGGGATTCTCCTTGATCCGGCCGGCAATCGGTGGAACCCTTCGCCTCGCCCCGGGACAGGTCTGACACTGGCAGGGGGTGAAACAGGGAAAGGGCAGCGGGTGCCGCTGCTGCGATTCCCCACGATAAAATGCTTGGAGGCTCGTCACATGACCAGTTCTAAGGCCGCTGCCGGAATCGTCGCTGCGGCCGCCATTCTCCTTGGCACGGCACTGACGGCTTCGGCCGAAACGGTGATCCGGGTGCAGTCGGTCATTCCCTCGTCGGCCGACGAGGTAACCATGCTCAACGATTTCGGTGCCGATGTCGCGGCTCTCACCGGTGGCGAGGTGACGATCGAGGTTCTGCCTGCGGGCGCCGTCGTCGGCGTGCAGGAGACGCTCGATGCGGTGGATGCCGGACTGATCGAGGGCGGTTTCGCCTGGACACATTACTGGTCGGGCAAGCATCCCGCCGCCATGCTGTTCGGCTCGCCCGTTGCCGGTGCCGGCGTGGGCATCGACAATATCGCGTTCGTGTCGTGGTTTCTCTATGGCGGCGGCAAGGAGCTCTATGACGAGCTCTGGGACGAGATGGGCGTGAACGTGAAGGGCTTCATGCTGCAACCGGTGGGCCCCGAAGCGCTCGGCTGGTTCAAGGAGCCGATCACCAGCATGGACGATTTCCGCAAGTACCGTTTCCGCGCTCCTCCGGGGATTCCCGGCCAGACTTACAACGATATCGGCGTTGCAGCGGTGGCCATGGGCGGCGGCGACATTCTCCCGGCGCTCGAGAAAGGCACGATCGACGCGGCCGAGTGGTGCTGCCCGAAGCCTGATTCGGTGTTCGGTTTCCAGAAGGTGCTCAAGCATTATTACCTCCAGGGGCTGCATCAGGTGGTGGTGAATGCCGATCTCTATATCAATGGCGATGTCTATGACGGCCTCACCGACCACCAGAAAAAGGCGCTGGAAGTCGCCGCCAATGCGTCGCTCATGAAATCGATGAGCTATCGTATCTATGAAAATGGCAAGGCACTGCAGAAACTCACCGGGGAAGACGGTGTGATCCTGCATGACACGCCGACCGACTATTTCACGGAATACATGAACGCTGCCCGTGCAACGCTCGAAAAGAATGCCGAAGACAATGCCTTCTTCAAGAAGGTGTGGGAAAGCCAGAAGGCGTTCGCGGAAGTGGCCGTACCGTTCTGGGCCGGCGCGCAGACTTCGAATGCCAATCTCGGCCGGGCCTTCGCCGACAGCCTGAAGTAGGACCGGGACGGACAGTTCGTGTCATCGGTAGGGGAGCGATTTCCGCTCTTCTACCGATGGGGCCAGCGGAGTGACGCCCTTGAGCGAAACTCTCGAAACTCTCGATATCTCGGACGAGATGATCGCCGAACGGCGCTCGGGTGATCCGGGCGATCTGCCCGACGACATGACGCCCTGGATGCGCCGCACGATCACGGTGATCGACACGATCAGCCTGTGGTCGGGGCGGATCATCTGTTTCATGCTCGTTCCGGTCATCTATGTGATGATTCACGAGGTTGTCGCGCGCAAGCTCTTCATCGCGCCGACGCTTTGGGCCTACGATCTCAGCCGGATGATTTCCGGGGCGATGTTCATGGGTGGCGCTGCCTATGCACTCATGCGCGGCGTTCATATCCGCGCCGATTTCCTCTACCGCGCCTGGTCGGCTAGAACACAGGCGCTGGTCGACGCGACGCTGTATGTCCTCCTCTACTTTCCGGGCATCGCCGTCTTCTTCTGGATCAGTCTCGACTATGCGTGGAAGGCGTGGGAGCGGGGCGAGCTGTCGATGGATACGGCCTGGATGGCCCCGGTGGCGCCCGTGCGCTCGGCCATGCCCGTGGGCGCGGCCCTGCTGCTCTTGCAGGGCGTGTCCGAGCTGCTCAAGTCGATCTATGCCATCAGACACGACAGGTGGCCCTGAGCATGTTCGAAATGTCCAACGAAGCCCTCGGCGTGGTGATGATCGGTGTCATGCTGTTCGCCATCTTCGTCGGATTTCCGATCTCGTTCACACTCATATTCCTCGGCGTGATCTTCGGCGCGCTCGGCTTCGGCATCAAGCTCGTCGCCCTGCTCATGACCCTGCAGTTCAACCAGGTCATGATGGAGCAGACACTCGCCGCCGTGCCGCTCTTCGTCTTCATGGGCATCATGATGGAACAGGCGGGGCTGATGGAACGGCTGTTCCGCGCCGTCCAGCTGATGCTCGCCAACACCCGTGGCGCACTCTACATCGCGGTGCTCTTCGTCTCGACCATCTTCGCCGCCGCCACCGGCATCGTCGGCGCATCGGTCACGATCCTCGGCATCATGGCCGCGAAGACGATGAACCGCTCGGGCTACGACGTGCGGCTCGCCGCCGGCACCATCACCGCCGGCGGTACGCTCGGCATCCTCATCCCGCCCTCGATCATGCTGGTGGTGATGGGCCCCGTGCTCGAAGTGCCGGTCACCGATCTCTTCGCCGCCGCCATCCTCCCCGGCATCCTGCTGGCTTTCCTCTATACGGGTTACGCGCTCCTGCGCTGCGCCATCGATCCGTCGCTCGGGCCGGTACTGCCCGAGGAGGAACGGGCGGAGAATTTCGGTATCGTCCTGCGCGAATTTCTGCTGGGGCTCGTTCCGCCGGCGCTGCTGGTCGGTTTCGCGCTCGGCTCGATCCTGTTCGGCTGGGCGACGCCGACCGAAGGGGCTGCCTGCGGGGCGTTCGGTTCGCTCCTTCTCACGCTCGCCTATGGCCGCATGAGTGCGACGCGCTTCTACGAATCGCTCATCAAGACGCTGGAAATCTCGGTCCTCATTCTCTTTCTCGTTGCCGCCTCGAATTTCTTCGGTGCCGTATTCTCGCGGCTCGGCACGCCCACCATGCTCACCGAATATCTGCTCGGACTCGATCTTTCGGCGACCACCATCCTCATCGTCATCATGGTAGCGATCTTCCTGCTCGGCTGGCCGCTCGAATGGGTGCCGATCGTTCTCATCATCATCCCCATCCTGCTGCCGCTGCTCAACAAGCTCGAGATCAATCTCACCTGGTTCGCCATCCTCGTCGCGGTCAACCTGCAGACGGCATGGCTCTCCCCGCCCGTGGCGCTCTCCGCCTATTTCCTCAAGGGCGTGGTACCGGAATGGGATCTCCGCGACATCTATCTCGGCATGATGCAATTCATGGTCATCCAGCTCATCGGCCTTGCGCTGGTCATGACCTTCCCGCAAATCGCCCTGTGGCTCCCCGAGCTGATCTACGGGAGCGGGGGAGGGTAGCCGGATTGCGGCGAAATCGGGATAAACCCGGCGATTTCCGGTCCAACAGGAAACGGGCACCTTTCGGTGCCCGTTGTTCGGATCGTATCGATTGAACCCGGCGGAAAATCAGTTCAGCGCTTCCAGTCTTACCCTGGCGATGCCGATGACCTTTTCCAGTCGGGCCTTTTCCGCTTCGTCGGTGGCGGCGCGGAGTTCGTCCTCGGCGTTCTTGAGGTCAGTGGCAACCACGGCGCGGTCGAGCTCGTCGAGCGGCACGGCGGCCTCGGCGAGGACGATGAGACCGTCGGGATTCACCTCGGCAAAGCCGCCCTCGATGAAGATCCGCCGGACGATCTCGCCCTTCTCATGGATGTCGATGACACCGGGACGGATGAGCGACATGAAGGGCGAGTGCCGCGGAAGGACACCGAAATCGCCCTCGGAACCCGGTACGACCACCATGTCCGCCTCGATGCTGGCCAGAACCCGTTCCGGGGAGACCAGCTCGAACGACACCTTTTCGGCTTCGGCCATGCGTCCTCTCCTCAGGCCGCCTCGGCCGCCAGCTTCTTCGCCTTGTCCACAGCCTCGTCGATGCCGCCGACCATGTAGAACGAAGCCTCGGGCAGGTCGTCATACGCACCCTCGACGATACCCTTGAAGCCCTTGATCGTATCCTCGACCGAAACGAGCTTGCCCGGCGAGCCGGTGAAGACCTCGGCCACATGGAAGGGCTGGGAGAGGAAGCGCTGGATCTTGCGCGCGCGGGCAACCACCAGCTTGTCCTCTTCCGAGAGCTCGTCCATGCCGAGAATGGCGATGATGTCCTGCAGGCCCTTGTAGCGCTGCAGCGTCTCCTGCAC
>JAGREZ010000050.1:0-124 GCA_020446285.1 Geminicoccaceae bacterium | reverse complement strand
CCACGGCCGGATAGATGCCGAGTTCGGCGATCGAGCGCGAGAGCACCGTGGTGGCGTCGAGATGCGAGAAGGTCGTGGCAGGCGCCGGGTCGGTCAGATCGTCGGCCGGAACGTAGATGGCCTG
>JAGREZ010000049.1:10531-10683 GCA_020446285.1 Geminicoccaceae bacterium | reverse complement strand
CGCCCCGAGGTCTGGGACATCCTCGAACAGGTCATTCGCGAGCATCCGGTCCTGCTGAATCGTGCTCCGACCCTGCACCGTCTCGGCATCCAGGCCTTCGAGCCGACCCTGATCGAGGGCAAGGCGATCCAGCTTCATCCGCTGGTCTGTAC
>JAGREZ010000049.1:9148-10458 GCA_020446285.1 Geminicoccaceae bacterium | reverse complement strand
CGCGTGCTGATGATGTCGACCAACAATATTCTCAGCCCGGCGAACGGCAAGCCGATCATCGTGCCGACGCAGGATATCGTTCTCGGCCTGTATTATATTTCGCTGCAGCTTGACGATGAGCCTGGCGAGGGGCTCGTGTTCGGTGATGTGAACGAGGTCCAGCACGCCATGCTTGCGGGGCATGTCTCCATGCACGCGAAGATCCGGTGCCGTATCCATGACATCGATGCCGAGGGGCAGGACCGTGTGCGCGTGGTCGAGACGACCCCCGGCCGCATGATGCTCTTCGATATCATGCCAAGGCACGCCGCTCTCAACTTCGAGCGCCTGTTGAACCGCACCCTGACCAAGAAGGAGATTTCGCAGGTCATCGACGAAGTCTACCGTTTCTGCGGTCAGAAGGAGACCGTGATCTTTGCCGACAGGCTGATGACGCTCGGGTTCGGGAATGCCGCCAAGGCCGGAATTTCGTTCGGCAAGGACGACATGATCATTCCTGCCGCCAAGGAAGCGTTGATCACGCGGACGCAGGATCTCGTCAAGCAGTTCGAACAGCAATATGCCGACGGCCTGATCACCAAGAACGAGAAGTACAACAAGGTTGTCGACGCCTGGCAGAGCTGCTCGGACAAGGTCGCCGACGAGATGATGGCCGGCATTCAGGATCCGCAGAAGCTGCCCAATTCGGATGGGCGATCGAAGCAGCCCAATGCCATCTGGATGATGGCGCATTCCGGTGCGCGTGGTTCGGCAGCGCAGATCAAGCAGCTCGCGGGCATGCGTGGCCTGATGGCGAAGCCGTCGGGTGAGATCATCGAGACACCGATCATCGCCAACTTCAAGGAGGGGCTTTCGGTTCTCGAATATTTCAATTCGACCCATGGTGCTCGAAAGGGCCTTGCCGATACGGCGCTCAAGACGGCCAATTCCGGCTATCTGACCCGCCGGCTCGTCGATGTCGCGCAGGACTGCATCATCGTCGAGGATGATTGCGGAACCTCGCGTCACCTCACGATCAGGGCAGGCACCGACGAGGATATCGGCGAGCGTGTGCTGGGCCGCACGACGGCGGCCGATGTGCTCAATCCGCGGACCGACGAGGTGGTGGTTCCTGCCCAGACCATGATCAACGAGGAGATGGCGCGGCGGATCCAGGAAGCGCAGGTCGACACGGTACTCGTGCGCTCGGTGCTCACCTGCGAGAGCAGCGGCGGCGTCTGCGGCAATTGCTATGGACGCGACCTCGCGCGCGGCACGGCCGTCAATGTGGGCGAGGCCGTGGGCGTGATCGCCGCGCAGTCGATCGGCGA
>JAGREZ010000049.1:0-9142 GCA_020446285.1 Geminicoccaceae bacterium | reverse complement strand
CAGCTCACCATGCGCACGTTCCACATCGGCGGTGCCGCGCAAGGACAGGCGGAGCAGTCGCAGGTCGAGGCTCCGGTCGCCGGCATCATGAAGATCATCAATCCGCGTCTGGTGCAGGACAGCCAGGAGCGGATGGTGGTTCTCGGACGCAATTCGGAACTCGTCGTCTATGACGAGGTCGGCCGCGAGAAATTGCGTTTCAAGCTTCCCAACGGTACCCGCCTTCGCGTGGCTCCCGACAGCGCCGTCGAAAAGGACCAGGTTCTTGCCGAATGGGATCCGCACACCTTGCCGGTGGTCACCGAGACCAATGGTTCCGTGGTGTTCCAGGATATGGTCGAGGGGATCTCCTTCCGCGAGGTGGTCGACGAGACGACGGGCAAGGCCAGCAAGGAGCTGATCGACTGGCGTCAGTCGGCGCGAGCGGGAAATCTGCGTCCGTCCATCCTGCTGCAGGACGATGAAGGCAATCCGATCATGCTGCCGTCCGGCAACGAGGCCCGCTACTATCTGCCGGTGGCGGCGATCCTCAATGTCGATGCGGGGGCGAAGGTTCATGCGGGTGACATTCTCGCCCGTCTGCCGAAGGAGGCCTCGAAGACGCGTGACATTACCGGTGGTTTGCCGCGCGTTGCCGAACTGTTCGAGGCACGCAAGCCCAAGGATCCGGCGATCATCGCCGAGGTCGAGGGCAAGATCGAATTCGGCAAGGACTACAAGAACAAGCGTCGTCTGAAGATCGTTCCGGCCGACGAGGATCTCGAGCCGGTGGACTATCTCATCCCCAAGGGCCGGCATGTGATCGTGCAGGAAGGTGACATCGTGAAGCCGGGCGATCTGATCGTCGATGGCAACCCGGTGCCTCATGACATTCTGCGGGTGCTCGGTGTCGAGGCGCTTTCGGCGTTCCTCGTGCACGAGATTCAGGAAGTCTACAATCTCCAGGGTGTGCGGATCAATGACAAGCACATCGAGGTCATTGTCCGGCAGATGCTGCAGAAGGTCGAGATCGTCGATCCTGGCGAAACGACGTTCCTGGTCGGTGAGCAGATCGACCGCATCGAATTCGATCGGGTCAATGCCCGGGCAGTTGCCGAGGATCGCCGGCCCGCGACCTGTTTCGCGGTGCTGCAGGGCATCACGAAGGCGAGCCTGCAGACACAGTCCTTCGTTTCGGCGGCTTCCTTCCAGGAAACGACGAGAGTGCTCACCGACGCGGCCTTCTCGGGCAAGATCGACAGGCTTGCCGGTCTCAAGGAGAATGTCATCGTCGGGCGTCTGATCCCGGCCGGTACCGGCGGCGTCCTGCCGCGCCTGAAGAAGCTCAAGGCTGATGACGAGCGTTTTTCGGCACCGCCACTCGAGCTGGATATCGATGATGCGCCGATGCGGATTCCGGAAATGCCGGGCTTTCCATCGGCCGAGTAAGCGGGTTTTCCCCGTTCAGATGAAACATCTGAACGATCAGGAAATGTGGCTCTATAGCGGCTCCAGACACAGGGCATGATCGGGAGCTGCTCGGGCCGGTGATCATTCCAGGGGCAACAGGGGGCTCTTCGGGCGAAGTCCGGGGAGCCCCTGTCGTTTCCGGTACCTGTCTGATGTCCCGGATCGTTAAACAATTGTTCATAGCCGTTTGCGATTATCGGGCTGATGCCGTCGCGGAACGGACCGCCCTCGCAAAGGAGCATGAACAGGATATGGCCGTGAATGCAGCAGATATCCGCAAGATTCTCATTGTGGACGACAGTTCGCTTGCGCGCGGGATGGGCAGGAACCTGCTGTCCAGGATCTTTCCGGATGCTGCCATTTCGGAAGGCAAGGATGTTGCGAGTGGCTTCGAGGTCTGGAATGACGTGCGTCCGGACCTGTCGTTCCTCGATCTCAACATGCCGGGCGGTACCGGTCTCGATCTGGCCGAGAGGATCCGCGCGATCGATCCTGATGCGTCTATCGTCCTCTGCACGGCCAATATCCAGGAAGTGATCAGGGAACGGGCGGCCGGGCTCGGAATCGGATTTCTCGACAAGCCGATCACGCTCGAGAAGGTCGAGTCGCTTATGGGACAGAAAGCCGCTCAATGAGTTGGTCACCAAGCCATGTCGATGGTCTTACCGAGATCCTGAATATCGGAATCGGCAAGGCTGCGGCCGTGCTCTACGAGATGGTCGGGCAGGAGATCCTGTTTTCCGTGCCGGCGGTCGAGTTCGTCAATTCCGGCGATCTCGAGCGGATGCTGGAGGTCGAGCTGTCCGACAAGGCCGTGGGAATTCGCCAGTCCTTCTCGGGTGACTTCAATGGTACGGCCATTCTGTTCTTTCTCGAAAAGAGCAGCGTTCAACTGGTGAACATCCTTCTCGGCGACGAACTGTCCGGCGAACAGGCCCAGGAGCTCGAGGCGGAAGCGATGTCCGAACTCGGCAATATCCTGCTCAACGGGTGTCTTGGAGCCGTTGCCAATACGTTTGGCCGCTCGCTCGAAATCCATCTGCCGGAATTCGTGAAAGGCGATCCCAATCGCATGTTGCCGTCCGACGAGGAACCGGACACCTCGATCGTCGTGCGTGTAAGACTGTCCAGCGAACCATCCGGTATTGGTGGCCTGATCGTTCTGTGCATGAACGACCGCGAGCAGGAGCGCCTGCATGTGTTGCTCGATGAATTTCTGGCGGCTGCCTGCGCATGATCAGGCCGACGGGATCCTTCGCTATTGATGACACCGCGTGCAGCTGCTTTTCGCTCCGGTTGCTGCGGGCCGTGGTCGATGATGCGAATTCCGGGGTGATGATCGTCGATGCGGACCGACGGGTGCGCTATGCCAACAAGTGGCTGGTCGAACGCTGGCGCCCGTCGAGTGCCGGAATCGTCGGCAGCTTCGTGCGCGAACTCGTGCAGACCGCGCGGCGAAGCCGACTGTTTCTCGCCATCGATGGTGCCCTGGACAACCGCCATTCATCCTATCTGACGCATTACCTCAACAGGGGATTGTTGCCGCTCAAGGCGCCGGGTCTGTCTGATGATGGAGACTATCTTTCCCAGAATCTGTCGATCCGGCCGCTTGTCGACCGGGAAGAGGGTGAATCGCTCTGTCTGCTCGAAGTTCAGGACGTCACTGCCGAGGTCGAACGCGAGCGGAAACTGCGGCGCAAGGCTGCCGATTTGTCTCAGGCCCGCGATGAACTGCAGAACCTGACCCGCGCGGTCACCAACGATCTCCGCGTTCCCATGCACATGATGACGCTTCTGCCGATCTGGATCGAGGAGGAGCTTCAGGAAAGCGGTATCATCCTGCCCGCGACGGTGAGCGATTATCTGATCGAGCTCAAGGTGCATTGTCACCGTCTTGATCTGCTCTTCTCCGATCTCGTCGATTATTCATCGATCGATCGCTCCGATCAGGAAACCGAACGAATAGACCTGCAGGCGCTTTATCGTCACATCATCCAGTCTGTCGCACCCAGGCCCGAGATCTCATTCGAACAGCGCGGTGACTTTCCGGCCGTCATGGCGGTTCGAAGCGAACTCGAACTGGTCATGCGACATCTTCTGCTCAACGCCATCGAACATCATGACGACCGGTCTCCGCATATTGCCGTCCGCGCCGTCAGGGATGGCAATGATTGCGTAATTTCCATCATCGATGACGGGCCGGGAATTCCGGCCAACATGCAGAACGCAGTCTTCGAGCTGTTTCGATCACTGCGCCCGCATGGACAGGTCGCGGGGACCGGCATCGGTCTCACCATGGTCCGCAAGACCGTCGAAAGCTGGGGAAGCAGGGTCGATCTGGTATCACCGGTGGAAAACGGTCGCGGTGCGTCCTTCGGTTTCAGGGTGCCGCTCGCCGCCACGAGATCCGGCGATCACGTCGAAACCTCGATATCCGCCACGACATTTCCGAAAGAATCGACGGTGAGCTGAGCGTCGGAATTGATGACGACAGTCGATTCCCGCTCTTCGATGATGGCCGGTCCCTCGAGCCGTCTTCCCGCCTCGAGAAGATACCGGTCGAAAATCGGAACCTCCTCCATGCGATTGCGCTCGGGCAACCAGATGGATCGGTAGCCCTTGAGAGCATCCCTGCGGTCGCTCGCGACGGGCGGAATCACGAAGTCCGGTTTGGGGCCGCTCGCGATGAGGCGCCATGAAACGATATCGACGGGCGTTGCCGGAACGGTATGACCGTAGAGTGCCGCATAGGTCTGCTCGAATGCCGAAAGGATCGCGGATGCGCTCTTCGCATCGAGTGTACCATCGGGAACGGGCACGCGAATCTCGTATCCCTGCTTTCGGTAACGCATGTCGGCGAAACGGCGGAACCGTATGTTCGCGGGCGCTGTCGTCGTCGCGAGTATCTCCAGACCATCCCGTTCCATCTGTGTCATGAGCATCATGACATCGTTCCAGTCCGTGGCGTCGAGTGGTGACGGACGGGAGCGGACGAAGTCGAAGGCAATCGGTGCCGTGAGGAATCCGATCGCCGACATCACGCCGGCCGCCAGCGGATAGATCACGCGTTTCGAGCGCAGGATTCGCCCGACACCGAGCGCATGGACCGGGCCGGCGCCGCCGAAGGCGAAGAGCGGGAAGGCGGATATCTCCTTGCCGCGCTCGACTGCATGAATTCGGGCGGCGGACGCCATGTTCTCGTTGGCCAGCTGATGAATGCTCCAGGCCGCCTCGATCACGTCGATTCCGCGTGGGCGCGCGATCTCGCGCTCGATGGCATCCCTTGCCGCATCGGTATCGAGCGCCATGCCACCGCCCAGGAAAAAATCGGGGGCGAGATAGCCGAGAAGGAGGTCGGCATCGGTGACTGTCGGCATGCGTCCGCCGCGCGCATAGCAAGCCGGACCGGGCACGGCGC
The DNA here is from genome assembly GCA_020446285.1 of Geminicoccaceae bacterium. Taxonomy (GTDB): domain Bacteria; phylum Pseudomonadota; class Alphaproteobacteria; order Geminicoccales; family Geminicoccaceae; genus JAGREO01. Next base: position 4,275 of record JAGREZ010000049.1, on the reverse strand, counting down.
CGGCGCTGGCAGGGCCTGCCTGAAGGCGATCCAATGTATCCAGCCTCGCAATCGAGCCGCCACCGGTGCCGATCTCGATCATCTCGATGACCGGGACCTTGACCGGCAGACCGCTTCCCTTCTTGAACTGATATTGCCGGTCGACCTCGAAATCGGGGCTGATGAGCGGTTCGCCGTCGACGATCAGGCATGCCTTTGCGGTGGTGCCGCCCATGTCGAACGAGAGGAGCTGGGGTGTTTCGAGAAGTTGCCCGTAATGCGCGGCTGCGAGCGCCCCGGCGGCGGGGCCGGATTCGACGAGGCGTATGGGAAAGCGGCTGGCCGTTTCCACCTCGCAGAGCCCGCCATTGGACTGCATGATGAGAAGTTCGGCATGGGCACAATGCGGCAATGCGGCCAGCCGGGAACGCAACCTTCCAAGATAGTCGGCCGCCAGTTTCTGGACATAGACATTGGCGAGCACGGTCGAGCTGCGATCATACTCGCGGATCTCCGGAACGAGCTCGCTCGCAAGGGTAACGGCCACCTCCGGCATGGCCGCGCGCAGCATTTCGCCGATCCGCTGCTCATGTGCCGGGTTGGTGAAGGCGTGCAGCAGGCACACACCCACCGCTTCGACATTTTCGGCGCGCAATTGCCCGATGACAGCTTCGACGCTCGCCTCGTCGAGCGGTGTCAGTACCGAACCGTCGGCGCGTATCCGCTCGTCGACCTCGAAACGCAGATATCGCGGTGCGAGCGGCTCGGGCCGGCGCATGTAGAGATCGTACATGTCGTAGCGGTGCTCGCGACCGATCTCTATGGCGTCGCGGAAACCGCGTGTGGCTATGAGTGCCGTGCGCGCGCCCTTGCGCTCGATCAGGGCGTTGGTGAACAGCGTGGTTCCGTGCACGATATGATCGATCGCCTTGCCGGTTCGCCTTTCAGCCAGCGATGATACACCTTCGAGCACCGCATCGTCGGGACGGGCGGGCGTTGTCAGGACCTTGGCAGTCTCGAACACCGAGCCGTCATCGGCAATCATCACGATATCGGTGAAGGTGCCGCCGATATCGGCGCCAATACGGCAGCCACCCGTCGTTTCATTCGTCTGCGACACTGATCGTTCCAGCCCTGTTCGTGCGAATCCCCGTACAATTTCCGGCATCCGCACTCGAAATGAGATGACACCGGCATGGCTATCCCCGGCGGCTCGCTCGCGCAAGCGTATCGGGGTTTGCCACAGGCAGGTTGTCGGCGCTGACGCGCGGATGCACCCGTTCAGGTCATGCCGGCACCGACGGATTGACCATCTCGCAGATTGTCCTCGGGTACTTCCGCGAGCCGATCGATCCCCATGAGACCGTCAATGATGACGCTCAGGAGATCACTCCGGTTGCGGGCGTCGGCCTTGCGGTAAATGGCGTTGAGCTGGGCCTTTACGGTCCCTTCGGCGCTGCCGCGAATGGCCGCGATCTTCGCCGTGCTCAATCCCTTGACGAGCAGGGAGGCTACATCGCGCTCCGCTGGCGTGAGCTTCCAGAGATCGAAATGGGATTCGATCACGTCGTGCACGGCACCGCGCGCGGTTTCGAGCGAGCTTTCGAGGCGAGCCTTGCGTTGCAGCAGGTGGCGAATATAGGCGCATTCCAGAATGATTGCCGCCACGAGGCCCGCGGCGGCAATCGCCTCGATCGTCAGATGGAGGCCGGATGAGGGTTGGCGTTCATAGTCGCCGAGATCGCCGAAGACATCGGTCACGAAGAAGGCGGCGGTTATTGTCTGCACGGCGATCAGGAGTGTCAGGGCAAGCGATACCGGATAGTCGTTCCGACGTTCGATCATCATTCGCGGGTCCGTCAGTCACCAGGCAGTTCCTTATACCCGGTCAGCATGGCGCGAGGAAGATTCACACGCGTACGCCAGGATTCGAGGACGACGGCGGCGATGTGCAGGACAACAGAAATCTCGGCCCATGTGACCGCAGCTTCATGCACCTCTTCCGGCCATTCAACGCCCCAGAACATGTCGGTCGTCATCAGATAGCCGCTGGCGCCGATAACGAGCATGGTCAGCAGCAGATTGTAGATCATCCAGGCACCGAGAGGCGTATGGCCCGTATGAATGCGCTTCTCGCCCCTTGCGATTTCGCGAAGCTGACCGAGTGCGCCACTGACGCTTGGGGGAAAGTCGCTGAAGCGGGCATGTTTTGAACCCGACAGTCCCCAGACGATACGGAAGAGAACCAGGGAGACGACCATCCAGCCGATCCATTGATGCAGGTCGCCGTCATCGTCGACAAACAGCGCGTTGGCCGCGAATGCGACGACCAGGGCCCAGTGAAAGATGCGAACGGCCGGGTCCCAGACCCTGATCCTGCTCATGTCGATATGTCCTTTCATGGTCCGATGACGACCCGGACGCGGCATGGGCTCCATGTCCGTCCGGGGCGTCGGATCGGGATCAGTCCTGTTCGGTACGGACGATTTCAAAGGAGTCGTTGAGCAGGAGCTCAAAGCGTTTTCCGTCCTTTTTGGCATAGGCCTCATACAGGCCGTCCTCGGTCTTGATCTTGCCGACCTCGTAGCCCTGTCCGGTCAGCATCTCCCTGATGTGCTGCTCGTTCTCGTCGTTCAGCACGACGTCGCCGGAGGCGAGTGCCTGAGCCGAAATCATCGTGGTGAGAAGCAATGCGGCGGCCAATGACTTGAGCATGATGGAAATTCCGTTGTTGGTTGGAGAGATTGGCGGTTGCCTCTGCCATCATCGGCGCGTGGCCGGCAATGGAAGGCGGGAGGAGCAATAGTCACATCGAGCCCGCTCCCGGAATCCATCGTCGGTTGGATCGGCATGGGTCGAAAGGCCGTATCCGACCATCTACAACTTCGGTTTATGCGACCAATCGGCATGTCTGCAGCATCGAGCGCCCACGACCCTCCGGATGATCGGAGCCATTCTGTGGCAAGCCCGGTGTCGGGGTCATGCAGACCCGGAAGATCACGGATTGACGTGCGATCTCACGCCCGCTTCCGGATTGTATCGACCGCGCTGCAGCGGATGGCTTGCATTTTTCGCCATCAGCAATTAAACGCTCAGCCGCGGTCCCCATCGTCTAGGGGTTAGGACGTCACCCTTTCAAGGTGAAAACACGGGTTCGAATCCCGTTGGGGACGCCATTTCATGTTCATGATCTCTGACATTTTGAATGACAATGATCTTGTTGGATTCGAAAACCCTTCATTCGACCCGAGGGTAGTTGCTCATTGTCGGTTCTGGATGTCGATTCCGGAGGCAATCGTCAGCATCGCAACGGTATGCCGGCGCGTTTCATGCTGCAGTCGGCAGGGTGTCGCCCCTGAGTGTGTCGCGGATGTGTCGGGCGAGTTCTGTCGCGGCGGCCGGGACGTTGCCCTTGCGCAGGTACATGTTGATGTGAAAGTGCGGCAATGGCGGCAGGCCGGCGCTCGCGGGGATCAGTTCGAGGTCGCTGGCGACGGCGCAGCGGAGCATGGCTGAAATGGCGAGATCGGCCGAGAGTGTTGCCTCCATTGCCTGTATCCCGCCGTGATTGCACACCGAGCGCCAGTCCCGCCCGAGCCTGTCGATGGCCGCATTTACTGCCGGGCGGAAGGAACAGTTCGGCTCGCCGAGCGAGATCGGCAGCGGATTGCGCAGATGGGCCTTGCCGCCTGAAGCACCGACCCAGACAAGCGGCTCACTCATCAGCGTCTCTCCGTTGCCGTCACGCGCCGGGTGCTGTTCGGTGGTGAGTGTGAGATCGATGTCACCGGCGTCGAGACGGCCGAGAAGAGCCTGGGTCGCCGAACAGTCGAAAATAATCTGGACCCGTGGCCAGGCGCGATCGAAGCGGCGCAGCACGGGCGGCATGAAGTGGCTGACGATGTCATGGGGCACGCCGAGACGTACCTCACCCTCGAACTCCGGGCGCACCATCGAGGCCCAGATGTCGTCGTTGAGTGCCAGCATGCGCTGGGCCTTGCTCATCAGTCGCTCGCCGGCGGCGGTTATCGCGAACTCCCTGCGGTCGCGCTCGAAGAGGCGGCACTGCAGCAGTTCCTCGAGCCGCTTGATCTGCTGGCTCACCGCCGCCTGGGTGAGATTGAGCTGGCGTGCGGCGGCGGTCATGCCGCCGGTCTCGGCGACCACGACGAAGCTGCGCAGAAGAGCTGTATCGATATTACGCATGGCCGATCGTTCCATCCGTTCGCTGTTATCACGACATCTTATTTACATGATAAGAAACATTCGATTTCATTATGACAAACATGTCAATAG
>JAGREZ010000435.1 GCA_020446285.1 Geminicoccaceae bacterium | reverse complement strand
TTCCATGACCGCAGCGACCCTCGCGGATGTCCTGTTCAAGGCCCTGTCCGGCCTCGCCTTCGGGCTGTGCATGGGCAGTCTGATCGCCAATTTCGCCCATCGCTGGCCGGATCGTCTTGCCGGGCTTGCCGGTGATCGTTCGCGATGCGAGGCCTGCGGCACGGTGCTCGGCGTGGCCGATCTCGTGCCGGTGGCGAGCTGGCTGCTGCTCAAGGGGCGCTGCCGCCACTGCGGCGCCGGGGTTCCCGGACATTACACGGTGGTCGAACTCGTCAGCGGCCTGACCGGCCTCGCCTCGCTGGCACTGTTGCCGGTTCCGGCCGCCATTGCCGTCGCCATCGCCGGCTGGATGCTGCTGGCGATGGCGCTCGTCGATCTCCGGCACATGATCCTGCCCGACAGTCTCACCCTGCCGCTTCTGGCGGGCGGTCTCGTCCTGGCGGTCGTGGCGGGACATCTTCTGCCTGACTGGCCGGGGCCGACGGCGATGATGGCATTTGCCGGTGCCGCCACCGGTCTTGGCGGCTTTTTCCTCGTCCGCGAGACCTACAGGCGTCTGCGCGGGCGCGAGGGGCTGGGGCTCGGCGATGTCAAGCTGATGGGTGCGGCCGGCGCCTGGCTCGGGCCGGAACCGCTGGCACATGTGCTCCTGATCGGTGCGCTCGCCGGCCTTGCCACCGCCTTTCGCCGCGGCGTCTCACTGGATTCCGCCGCTGCCGTTCCCTTCGGCCCGGCACTGGCCTTCGCCTTCTGGATCGTGCTGCTGTTCAGCTGGCAGGGCTAGAGCGCTTTCCGGTTAGGTGGAATCGCTTTTGTGATTCACAACCTTAGCGGGATGTGATTCAAACTTCTGGCTGGAAGAGGAGGCCAGTGATGAATGGCGAAACCCTATTCGAATGATTTGCGCCGGAAGATGGTCGCGTCTGTGCAAAGCGGTGTTTCCCGTCGGCGGACGGCTGAGCTTTTTCATGTGAGCGTGAGCTGCGTCATCAAACTGATGCAGCGGTTCGAGGCGACCGGCGATGTCGCTCCGGCGCGGTTTGGTGGGTTCAAGGTTTCACCCCTGGCCGGACGTGAGGCCGATATTTGCAAGTGGATCGGGGGGAATGCTCCGATATCACCCTTGCGGAACTCCAGGACAAACTCGCAGCCAGTGACACGCCCGTCAGCCTTGCGGCCTTGACCCGCTATCTCAAGCGGCTCGGCCTGACGCGAAAAAAAAGACTGCAATCGCAGCCGAGCAGACACGCGAGGATATCGCCGAGGCCCGGCGCAAATGGGTTGGGTGGCAGGCTGGGCTGAAGCCGGAACAGCTTGTTTTTCTCGATGAAACATGGACCTCGACGAACATGGCGCCGCGTTATGGCAGGGGCCCCAAGGGTGAACGCGTCGAAGGTATTGCCCCGCACGGGCACTGGAAAACAACGACCTTCCTCGCCGCCTTGCGGCATGACCGTATCACCGCTCCGTGCGTCTTCGACGGCCCGATCAACGGGGCCGCATTCAAGGCATGGGTTGAACAAGAATTGGCTCCGACACTGAAAAAAGATGACATCGTCATCCTCGACAACCTCTCCAGCCACAAGGTCGCCGGCGTTCGCGATGCCATCGAGGCGCAAGGCGCGAAACTTGAATATCTCCCACCCTACAGCCCCGATCTGAATCCGATTGAGCAGGTCTTCGCCAAGCTCAAGCACTTCCTGCGCAAGACCGGCGCCCGTACCGTCGAGGCCCTGCACGACGCCATCGCCGAAACCCTCGACCGCTTCCATCCCGATGAATGTCGAAACTACATCCGAAATTCGGGGTATTCCACCTAATCGGAAAGCGCTCTAGTGCATCGATCCAGACAGATCATGCTGATCTGAGCGGATAAATTGATGCAAAAACAAGGAGCTGGTGCTCGGGTGTATGAACGAAGTGAATGCGCCTGAGCACCAGGCATCGATCCAGACGGATCATGCTGATCTGTCTGGAAAAATGATGCAAAAAAATTGATGCAAAAAACAGGGAACTGGCAGCCTCCTGTGTGGTGCAGGGCTCCCTCGTTCATGCGGCGGCGCTGGCGGCCCGTTCGCGCTCCTCGACGGCAAGCCAGCCGTCGCGGGTCTGGGGGAGGGACATGCCGAGCGTGCGCGCGGCGATGAGATTTCTCAGAACCTCCCTGGTGCCGCCGCCGATGGTGAACATGCGCGCGTCGCGAACCATGCGCTCGAGCGGATTGTTGCGCGAATAGCCGGCGGCACCGAGCATCTGCAGGGCGTCATTGGTCACCGCGATCGCCGCTTCGGCGGCGGCGAGCTTGGCCTGTGCGGCCATGAGCGCATCGGGAAAGAGGCGGCCGTCGCGGCCGGCGGAGGAGGCGGCCTTCCAGATCAGTGCGCGCGCGCCCTCGAGTCTTGTCGTCGCCTCGGCGACCATCCATTGCAGCCCCTGGAACTCGGCGACGGGACGGCCGAACTGGCGGCGCGTCTTGATGAATGCCACCGCATGGTCGAGGGCCCCCT
>JAGREZ010000434.1 GCA_020446285.1 Geminicoccaceae bacterium | reverse complement strand
AATGGCTTGGGTTCGGGCACGGGTTCGCTACCGAGCGGGCTCACCGTCGGCTCTGCCGGTGCGGTCGGCAACGGCCGCATGCTGCGCATCCGCGAGCGGAGTTCCTCGCTGACATCACGCGCATCCTCGGCATTGCGGATGATGCGCGGAGTGATGAACACGATGAGTTCGGTGCGCACGGACTGGTTGCTGGTGCTCTGGAAGAGCTCGCCCAGTGCCGGAATGTCTCCCAGAAGCGGCACCTTCTCCTTCGAGCGGCTTTCGGCATCCTGGATCAGACCGCCCAGAACGACCGTCTGGCCCGACTGGACATTGACCTGGCTCGTGATCTTGCGCTGGGAAATCGTCGGCGTGAGATTGTCGGCGCTGGTCGATTCCTCGGCGACGCGGGAAACCTCCTGCGATACCTCGAGCGCCACGACATCCTTCGAGCTGATGCGCGGCTTGACCTCGAGGATGACACCCGTATCGCGATATTCGATATTGTTGACCACGGGAGCACTCGCGTCATCGATGCTGACGGCACTTCGGGTCGTGATCGGTACCTCGTCACCGACATTGAGCACGGCCTCGCTGTTGTCCTGCACGACGATCGAGGGCGAGCTGAGCACCTTGACGTCCGTGATCCGCGAGAGCGCGTCGATGGTGATGTTGGAAGATCCCGGAGTGAGCACGAAATTGAAACCGGGAAGCTGTGCCAGCGGATTCAGCAGGCTCGGATTGATCACCCCGGCGCTCGTCGGCGTGGTCGTATTGAAACCGCCCTTCACCGACCCTGTGTTGAGGAAATACTGTACGCCATAACGCAGCGTGTCATTGAGCGTCACCTCGGCGATGGTCGCCTCGATCAGTACCTGGGCGGGAGGCAGGTCGAGACGCCGCACGGTCTGCTCGATCATGTCATAGGCCTGTGGCGTCGCCCGGATCAGGAGCGTGTTGTTGAGCGTATTGGCCACGATCTTGACGCCGCGAAGCAGGCCGGGGCCGACACCCGCCGACGCATTGCCGCCGGTATTGCCCGTAACGGTCTCCACCATGCCAATTTCCGGCACATCCGCAAAATCGTCCGGCACATCGACATTGTCCATCGGCCGGGCGAGTTCCGGCAGGATCGTCTGGCCGCTCTCGGCTCCCTCCTGTGCAACCTCCTCGAAACCGCTGAAGGTCTCGTTGAGGATTTCGGCAACGTCCTTGGCGGGCACATGCTGCAGTTGATAGACGAAGAACTGGATGCCGACGACATTGCCACGGTCGAGACGCCTGATCCAGCGCTCGACCTCCATCACCTGCTCGGGCTGGCTGGCGATGACCAGCACGGCATTCAGCCGCGACATGGGAAGAAAGCGGATCGTCTCGGAATTCAGCGCCGTGCCGCTCAGCGGCTGGATCAGGGCTTCGAGTTCGGGAATGACGGAATCGGGCGAGGCCATCCTCAGCGGGAAGATACCCACGGAGCGACCGGCCATCCAGTTCACGTCGATCTCCGACAATGTGTCGAGAACGGACTGGCGCTCGGCGCCGCTGCCGGCGAACAGCAGGAGGTTGCGGGTTTCGTCGATCCGCACCTGGTCCGGCCGCGTCAGCAGCGGCTGGACGAACTGCGCGGCGGCGGTGGCACCGATGAAGCGAAGCGGAACGATGGTCACGCCGGTACCCGGAGACACGCGCGGCGGGGCGGATCCGCCGAGCGGCGTGACCGCGGTCTCGCCGCGCATCATGTCCTGCAGCATGACGGCATAGGTACCATCGGGATTGCGCGCCAGCCCCGCACCGTGCATCTGCAGTGCGGTCTCGAGCACGCTCAGGAGCTGGGTCTCGCTGAGGGGACCACTCGATGACAGAACGATCTGGCCGGACAGCGACGGATCGATGGTGTAGGTCGCGCCGAGAATGTCGCCGAGCACGACCTTGACGACCTCGCGCAGTTCGACACCGTCGAAATTGATCTGCACGCCGTCGGCAACCCGTTCGGCCATGGCGCCTCCGCGATCGGGCATGGCGCCGCCATTGAGATAGAGTTCCGGTTCGGCAGCCGCGACCGGTGCCGGCCTCGTCTCGGGAACGACGGACGACTGGCCGGCCGAACGCGCGGGTGCCTCGAAGGATACGGCCGCCACCGATTCCTCGACGGCGGAGGGACCGGACTCATACTGCTCGCAGGCTGCAACGGTCATGCAGGCCGAAACGGAGAGCAGGATGGCAAGGGTCCGCGAGGACATGAAGAGGCGCATGAATTCCCTAACAACTTCACTTCATCTTTTACGAGACGTTAAGGCCGGCCATGATATTCCAGACCTGCGGTGGAAATCACTGGGCCGGAACAGCTTGATTGCCGCAACCTCGTCGCATGGTTTCTACAGCGGTTTCCGGCGCTCCACAACAAAGGTGAGTTGCCAGCGTGCACAGCGAACAATCGCGCCGCAGTACCCCGGAACAACGAGAATATTCCAAAAAATCGACCGATTGCCACTCTACTATAGTACGAATAATTGAACAACCCACATTTGCATTAAGCTATTGATATACAATGATACAACGTTGACAGACTGATCCGGTTGATTATCTTTTCGCGCTCCAGCCCTCAAATTATGAAACTTGGAGTTGAATGTGACTCAAGGCCCGAGACGAATGCTTCCACGGTTCATTCGACCACTCCTCACATGCGCCGTCGTCGCCGCCAGTACCGTGCCCATGGCGCCGGCCGAAGCCCTCACATCCATCGCCGTCCGGCTGAAAGCCGAAGCAGGATCCGACTTCTCCCGCTATCGCCTGCGTGTGAACGGCAAGGTCGTCGCCGACCGGGTCGTGAAGGAGTCGCACTGGACCGACGAGAACTTCGTCGTCGAAACGCTCGACGCTGACAAGCAGAACCGGGTCTCCATCGAACACTATTTCGACACGCCCTCCCGCGCCCTCTATGTCGACCGGATCACGGTCGACGGTACGGCCGTGAGCGCGAGTTCCGGCGTCCAGGATGTCGGGCCGCAGGACGGACGGTTCCTTCGTCGAGGTGCGAAGGCCGGACATTTTCCATGGAATGGCATCCTGACGGTCAGCCTGCCCTCCGAGGCGTTCGGGTCGGGCCATCCGGATGAAAGTGGAGGCGTGGCGGCGGGCAACCCGTCGGGATCGGTCCAGACCGTGGCCAGCGGAGGTTCGACCTATTTCCGGCCACCGATGCCGCTCTCGAAACTCCGTATCTACAATATCAAGCCGAGCGGGATTCAAAGGGTCACGGGCGGAGCCAACGAGGATCTCCTCCTCGTCAGTCCCAACGGCGAGATCAACGGCAAGTTCCAGATCGATGTTCGCGGTTTTCGCGGCGTCTACTGGATCGGCGCCAGCTTCAATCCGCGTCCTCTCGGCCATCTGATCACGCCCCGCGGCAAGAAGGTCGACGGCGTCGGCTCCCTCGTGCGCATCCAGACCCATGCCAACGCTGCGGGACGACCGTTCATCTATCTCGACCGGATGCGTCTCAAGACCGATCACATCACCTTCGGCGACTTCCTCCAGCTTGGAGGCGCCGCAAGACATGGCGACTGGGGTGACTGGCCCGATGTCTATCGCTGCCGCATAAAGGCCGATCCGCTCTTCGGCTGGTCATCCTATCACGGCGGCTCCTTCTCGCGGCATGTGTCACACAGCGACTTCACCAAGTTCGAACGGGGTGGCGTACGGCATTCCTATGCAGCGCGCATCGACGTGAAATGGGGCTATCAGACGGAATTCGTCCTTCCTTCATGGGCCTCCGGAAAGAGTGCCTACAACGGCCCCGACGGCAAGGGCACTGCACAATACTGGGACTATGCCGCGCGCGCAGTCACCAACCCCGCCATCGGTTCGGTCTCGCGCCCAAAGAACTTTTTCCTCGCACGCGGCGATTCGGAAATCCTCGCAGGCAAGCACATCACCTATACGTTCAACACGAATGGCAAGGGTGTCTACAGCGTGCCGGTGGGCGGCCGTGGTTCGGCGATACCGACCGTGAATCCCGGCGGCGGAAAATTCGCGCCCAGGGAAAGCGGTGCGCATCTGACCTGGCCTGCCGGCTCACGCCACCCGCTGGTGAAGGGAAGACTCGTCAATGGCGCGAAAACGGGTGTCCCGACGATGGTCAATGAAGGCGAAACCGGGTTCAGGCACCGTGTGACCAATCGCTCGCAACTCATCAACGCGATCCGTTCAGGCTGTCGCTGATCCGGGCGCGCGGTTGATTCCCCAGCTCCGTCGGAAGGGATGTCTTCCAGCATCCCTTCCGCTCCCCCTGCCTCTCGCCTCGCCATCGCCGGTTCAGCCCGCACCGGACATTCTGGGCGCTTCACCCGGAGCAGGCGTATAGGGATAGCTGCCGAGATTGCGGACTGCCTCCTCGCCACCCGCCTGGTCAATCCTTGACCGCTGATCCGCGAACGCCCGTGCGGTCACCTCGCCCGGGTCACAGATTGCACGAAGACGGCTCTCGCCTTCGGCGCGGATATCCTCATAGCCTTCCTCATCCGCAAGATCGCGCATCTCCAGAGGATCCGCATCAAGGTCGAAGAGCTGCGGGCGATACCCTTCATAGTGGATGTACTTGAAGTTGCGGAAGCGGACCATGAACATGCCGGTGATGGAAGCCACCGCATGATATTCGCTGAAGACGGTGCGATCGCAATCCGCACCGTCGGCGATTTCCAGCCATGAGCGTCCGGGCTTGTCACGGTCGCAGGCGGCAGACTCCACACCGTTGATTCCAAGGATGGTCGGCCACGCATCGACGAGCGAAACGGGCGTCGTCACCCGCCTTGCAGCCTCCACGCCCGGTCCTTTCATGATGAGCGGCACGCCGGCGCTTTCCTCATACATGTTGGATTTTCCCCAGAAAGTCCGCGCGCCGAGATTATCGCCATGGTCGGATGTGTAGATGACGACCGTATCGTCACCGAGGCCGCTCTTTTCGAGCGCCGCGAGCACACGCCCGATATTGTCGTCGAGAAAGCTGACCATGCCGTAATAGGCAGCGATCGCGGTTCGCACATGTGCTTCGTCGTCGAAATGATCCTCATAGTCCTGGATCTCGCGCAGCTTGCGCAAGACGGGATGGTCGGGAAACTCGCCCGGCCCGCGCAATTGAGGCAGGGGAAGCTCGTCAGGACGATAGAGATCGAAGAACTCTTGCGGAGCCTGCAGCGGGAAATGCGGACATACGAAGGAAACGAACAGCGTCCACGGCTTGTCGTCCGGCTTCCTGCCCCGCTCCTCGAGCCAGGCGCAGGCAGCGTCGCGGATGTCGCGATCATAGCGGATATAGGTACTCTCGCCCCGGCCCGCGTCCCCGGCAAGCTGTCGTGTCGAAGGTCGTTTCGGCGGCGGACTGCGCAACATGCCCTGCAGATCCCCCTTGCCGTCCAGCACATGGAGGGGAAGAATCTCGTTGTCGAAACCATTGGCGTCCTCACTTGCACGATAGTGCAGCTTGCCGATGGAATCGCAGCGGTGACCGCTCTCCGCCAGCCTGTGACCGAAGCTCGGGGGCTCGCCGTGATAGGGAAAGGCGTTGTCCCAGTTGCCGATCTCGTGAACGTGACGGCCTGTGGCGAAGCTCGCACGGCTCGGCACGCAGATCGGACAATTGCAATAGGCACTCTCGAAGAGCGTTCCCTCGCCCGCCATGCGATCCATGTTCGGCGTCGATACGACCGCATTGCCATAGGCTCCGAGAACGCGCCGGCTGTGTTCGTCGGACATGATAAACAGGACATTCCTTGCGGTCATACGGGCTTTCTCCCTGAATTTTTGCCATCCGGCTTCGGCCGCCGCAGACGGCTCTGGACGAACGGCCAGATGAGCATGGCAATTGAAACGAGAAGGAAGGTCATGGCGACCGGGCGGTCGAGGACACCCCAGATACCATTGTCCGAAAGCTGCAGGCTCGAACGCAATTCGGCCTCGAAGATACCGGCGAGC
>JAGREZ010000433.1 GCA_020446285.1 Geminicoccaceae bacterium | reverse complement strand
GCGATGACATCGTCCTTTGCTGTTCCCTTGGCGGCAACAATCGCGGGGAACTCGAGGCGATGCGGGTTGCAAGGGAATATGGCGCCTTCTGCATCACCCTTTGTCCCGCCGGCACCCGCATGGAATCGCTCGCCGATCTCGCCATTCCCGTCGAGACCCACGATGACGGCGACGTGCTGGCTCCGACGGCAGCGCGCTATTCGATGCTTCTCGCCATCGACCTGATCGCATTCGGTGCCGCCGTCCGCACGCGCAATGCCTCGACCGAGATGCTGCGCCGGCTGAAACACCAGTTCGTATCGCGCATCGACCCGGATGAACGACGCCCGCTTGCCGATTGATCGGAACCGTTTGATCGAAAAATGCAAATTCCATTTCAAGACGGGTCCGCACACAGTACGCAATACTGATGTAATTCAAAAAATCTGACAGCAAATTGAAAAAAATGTTGTCAAGCAGTTTGGAGCGAGTCCAAACTGCCGCACAGCAGAAAACAGACCGGGAAACCCGGTCGAAAGAATTCAGGCAACAAAAGGGGGAATGGGCATGTCGGACAAACTTGACAGGTTTCTGGCCTCGCGCCGGCGGGTTTTGCAGGGCGGTGCCGCGCTCGGTGCTTTCGGTGCGCTCGGCGGTCGTGCACTCGCAGCACCATCCGAGCCGATCGACTTCATCGGCTGGCAGTTCCAGCCACAGATGGTCGAGGAAAATGTCGCCATCTTCATGGACCTCTATGACGAGAACGTATCCTATGAACTGGTCAGCGGCGACTATCACCCGATCGCCGAAACGAAGCTGATCGGCGGTCAGAAGATCGACATGCTCTATGCGGAGGAAGATCGCGTTTCCCGCTGGCATACCGCCGGCTGGACGCGTGACGTCGAGGGGTTGCCCAATGTGGAGGAGATCAAGTCCGGTCTCTTCCCGGCCTCCTTGTCGTCCCTGTCCCTGCCCGACGGACGTCTGGCTGGCATGCCGTACTATTCCGGTCACCTCGCCTTTCTCTACAACGGCGAAACGCTGGACGAGACCGGCACCGACGTTCCCGCCAGTTTCGAGTCCCTTCTCGACGCCTGCCGCAAGTTCAAGAAGGATGGCGTTTCCGATGCTCCGTTCAATGGCGCATGGGGACAGAAATGGCCGGAGCTTTCCTGGTCGATCTTCGGCTCGTGGTATGCCGAGGGTGCCAAGGTGTTCGACGAGGAGGGGAATTTCGTCGATGAGCCCGAGCTTCGCACCGTGCTCGAATTCTATCGCACGCTCTACACGGAAGGACTGGTCGCCCAGGACATCATGACCCAGCCGAACGAGGGCGTTCCCGCCTTCTCGTCCGGACGCCACGTCTTCTGCTTCATGCACGACTACAACCAGAACGTCGTGAACAATCCGGAACTGTCGCAGATCGCCGGCAAGGTCAGGAATGCGCTGATGCCCGGAAAGGCGCAGTCGACGTTCGCCTGGACCGCCTGTTACCTGATGGGCGCCGAGGCCGATGCCGAACGGGTATGGAACATGCTCCAGTTCTTCGGCGGCAAGGCGAGCGACGGCGAGTATCACGTCTGCAAGAAGTGGGCGCTCGCTTTCGGTCTCGGTTCGGGTCACAAGGAACTCATGGCCGATCCCGAGGTGGTCGCAAGCTTCCGGACGTGGCGCGATCTCGATGTGACCAATGCCCAGATCGAAAAGGCGACGGCGCGCCGGATCGCCAAGGAAATCTGGTTCCCGGAATGGGATATGTTCATGATGCAGCAGGTGCAGGAATATATCCGCGGTGCCGGTGATACCGATGAAATCGTCGGCAAGCTCGCCGAACAGGCGACATCGCTCAAGGCTGCCTACCAGTAGGTCGGGCAGATCCGCCGGCGGGCCCGGACGGGTCGGCCGGCGCCTCTTCCCGATCGTTCCGCAATAGCCCGCGAGGCTGGTCGGACCACCTGCCATCCCGTTTTCCGGCCCGCTCCGGTTCAGGTCAGCGGAGAGACTGTTGATCGCCGACGAAACACACAAGCAAGAAACGCACAAGCAGACGGACTCCCGCCCAAGGCGACGGTTCTGGTCGCGGGGGCCGCGACCACCGCTCTTTGCCTACCTCGCGGTCAGTCCGACGCTCGTTTTCGTAGCGCTGATCGTCGGCATGCCGCTGGTCTATTCGGTCTGGCTGGCGGTTCACAAGGCCAACCCGATCACCCGCAAGAATACCTTCGTCGGTCTCGACAATTTCCGCTTCGTTCTCTCCGAGACCAGTTTCTGGAACGCCTTCGGCCGTACTGCCCATTTCGTCGGCTTCTCGCTGGTGGGTACGACGATCCTCGGCATCGCCATAGCACTGGTCCTGCATGAACCGTTTCGCGGGCGGGGATTCATGCGCTCGGTCATGCTGGTCCCCTGGGCGATGGCGCCGGTCTCGATCGGCGTGCTGTGGTCGTTCATCTATGCCGGCGATATCGGCACGCTGAACGGCCTGCTGCATGATCTGGGGCTCGGCTTTCTGGCCACCGCCTGGCTTGGGGATGGCAACCGGGCCCTGAATCTCGTGGCACTGACCCATGTCTGGAACCAGACGCCACTGACAGCACTCATGGTCCTTGCCGGACTGCAATCGATGCCCGCGAGCCTGCACAAGGCGGCGATGCTGGATGGCGCCGGCCCGGTGACCCGCTTTTTCCGCATCACCCTGCCATGGCTGAAGCCGACACTGCTTTTCGTGAGCATCATCGCCACGATCAACGCGCTCATGGCCTTCGACATCATCTGGATCATGACCCGGGGCGGGCCGGGCGAGGCGACGACCGTGTTCGCATGGCTCGGCTATGTCTATTCGTTCCAGTTCCTGCGCTTCGGCGAGGGCGCGGCGATGCTCTATCTGCTGACCGGCTTGTCATTCCTGATGGCGGTATTCTATGTGCTGGTGCTCGGCCCGCGCAGGTCACGCCATCAGGCCATTCCGGCGGCGACCGCCCTCGACGATGACGTGGCCGTGCGCTCGCCGCGCCCCTACAGCATCAAGGTTCCGCCGACGAGGGAGCCGCTCGTATCGCCGGCGCTGCGGGCCGTGCTCGCGCGGCTCGGCTTTCGTGCGCTGGTGCTGACGATCTTCCTCTGGTCGGCGCTTCCGGTGATGCTGCTGATCCTCATGAGCATCACCCCCGCAAGCGATCTGATCCGTGTTCCGCCCTCCGCCATTCCCTCGGCCCTTACCTTCGACAATTTCAGGGCGGTGCTCTTTCCGGAAGGCGGCACGACATCCGTTCAGGCGAAGCGCGTGCCACTGTCGCTCCTCAATTCCCTGATCGTCGGCGCCGTCAGTGTTGCGATCGCACTCGCGGTCACACCCTTTGCCGGATATGTCTTCGCCCGCTGGCCTCGCGCACGCCTGTTTCAGGGCGGATTGTGGTCGATGCTGTTCACCCGGATGACGCCGGCGCTGACCCTGGTTCTGCCATTCTTCGTGATCTATCGCACGCTGGGCCTCATCGACACCCATATCGGGCTGGTGATCGCCCATCTGTCGATTCTCCTGCCGCTCATCGCCTGGATGATGAAAAGCACCTTCGAGGGTGTGCCGAAGAGCCTCGACAGCGCCGCGCGGATCGACGGATGCAGCCACATGCAGATGATGCTGCGCGTACTTCTGCCGGTCATTCGCCCGGGTTTGATGGCTGCCGCGATCTTCGGCTTTCTCGTCAGCTGGAACGAGTTCCTGTTCGCGGTCATCCTGACCTCGACACCGGATGCGCAGACCATTCCCGTCGTTCTGTCAGGGTTTCTCGCCCAGGCCCGGTTTCATGAATACGGGCCGATGTTCGCGGCATCCGTCCTCTCGGTCCTGCCGCCGGTCGTGGTTGCATTCGTGTTCCAGAGATATCTCGTGGAAGGCGCGCTTTCCGGCGCGGTCAAGGGATAGAGCACAAGAAACAGGGGAATTCCGATGTCCGCCGCCGTCACGATCGACAATGTCGTCAAGGATTACGGGCCTGTCCGGGTCCTGCACGGGCTCCAGCTCGATATACGCGAGGGAGAGTTCGTGTCACTGCTCGGCCCCTCCGGCTGCGGCAAGTCCACACTCCTCTACTGTGTCGCCGGGCTCGAACAGATCAGCAGCGGCCGGATCCTGTTCGATGGACGCGACATGGCCGCTCTCGGTTCGCGCGAGCGCAACATTGCCCTGGTCTTTCAGGATTACGCCCTCTATCCGCACATGACGGTGCGGGAAAACATCGCGTTCCCGCTGCGCCGGCTGAAGGTCGACCGCAAGACGATCGAGGGTCAGGTTGCCTGGGCGGCGGAAACGCTCGGTCTCGCGGCCCTGCTCGAACGGATGCCGTCGGATCTTTCGGGTGGCCAGCGCCAGCGGGTCGCCGTGGGCCGGGCGATCGTCCGCAATCCCGCGGCGCTGCTGATGGACGAGCCTCTCTCCAATCTGGACGCGGCATTGCGCGTCCACATGCGAACGGAGATCAAGCGTCTCGCGAGCGATCTCGGCCTCACGGTCCTGTTCGTGACCCACGATCAGGAAGAGGCCATGGTCATGTCGGACAGGATCGCCGTCCTGTCACAGGGCCACCTGCAGCAGTTCGCCGCACCGATGGATGTCTATCGCAATCCGGCCAACCGTTTCGTCGCGGAATTCATAGGCTCGCCGAAGATGAATCTGCTGCCATCGCCCGATCGCGCGGATATCCTCCTTGGACTGCGGCCGCACGACCTGACGCCCGCCGGACCGCAGGATGGCGAAGACGCCTTCAGCCTTGCGGGGACGATCGCACTGATCGAACCGGCGGGGCCGCAGTATTTTCTCGATGTGCTGGTTGGCGGACAGCTTGTCAGGGCGACCGCCAGCGAGATCGATAACCTGTCGAACGGCAGCGAGGTCAGGCTCTCGGCGCCGGCGCATCGGGTATACCGTTTCGACGTCGCGACAGGCGACGCACTCTGAAAGACACGTTGACCCGGCCCGCGCGCCGGTCTGGAAGGAAAGAGGGAAATACGATGAGTTTTGATCTCGTACTGCGGAACGGACGGGTCATCGATCCGTCGCAGGGAATCGACGCGGTGCAGGATGTGGCCCTGCGGGATGGCAAGGTTGCCGCAATCGGCCCTTCGCTCGCGGGCGACAGCAAGGAAACGGCGGATCTCACCGGCCTGATCGTCACACCCGGCCTGATCGACCTGCATACCCACGTCTATTGGGGCGGAACGTCGCTCGGGATCGACGCCGACACATTCGCGCGAACCTCGGCGGTCACTACCGCGGTCGACACCGGCAGTGCCGGACCGGGCAACTATCCGGGCTTCCGCAAGCATGTGATCGAGACTTCGACGGCGCGAATCCTCGCCTATCTCCACGTTTCGTTTGCCGGAATCTTTGCCTTTTCGAAGACCATCATGGTCGGCGAGAGCCACGACGCGCGGCTCATGGCGCCGAGGGAAACGGTTCAGGTGGCCCTTTCCGATCCCGACAACATCATCGGCATCAAGGTCCGTATCGGTCGCAATGCCTCGGGTCCGTCGGGCATCGATCCGCTGGTCATCGCATTGCAGGTCGCGGACGAGACCGGCCTGCCACTGATGTGCCACATCGACGAACCGCCGCCGAGCTATGAAGCCGTCGTCGACATGCTGCGCCCCGGCGACGTCCTGACCCACTGCTTTCGCCCGTTCCCCAACTCGCCACTGACCGGCAACGGCAAGATCAAGCCCGCCGTTCTCGCCGCACGCGAGCGTGGTGTGTTCTTCGATATCGGTCATGGCATGGGATCGTTCGGCTGGAAAACGGCGCGCGGAATGATGGCCGAGGGTTTCCCTCCCGACGTCATCTCCTCGGACGTGCACGCGATCTGCATCGACGGACCGGCCTTCGACCAGGTGACCACCCTGTCGAAATTCCTGCCGCTGGGCATGGATCTCAGCGAGATCATTCGTGCCTCCACCGAGACACCGGCCCGTGCCCTGCGCCGTCCCGAACTCGGCACGCTCAGGCCGGGATCGATCGGCGATGTGTCGGTGCTGTCCCTGCGACAGGGCAGTTTCGATCTCGTGGACACGCGAGGCGAAATCGTCACGGTTCCCGAACGCCTGTTCGCCGAGGGCTGCGTGATCGCCGGCAAATGGTTCCAGCGCGCGGGCAAGGTCGACACGAAGGCGGCCTGAACAGCGGCCGGTTGTTCCCGCATCTGCCGGGCAATCCGGGCAGATGCGGGAATCAGTAAAATTGCATTCAGGACTATCGGGTCGAACGGTGTCCGGTTGTCCGGCCGATACCGGTGACCGGTACAGGAGGCAGACGCAGATGAGTGATTCCAACAACCGCACCGGAATCGGTCCACAATTGTCGGCAGCACTTGCGGCACTTGTCGACGAGCTTCTTCCGGGCAAGGGCGACTGGCCGTCCGGCGCCACGCTTGGGGTTCAGCATCCGGTCATGGAGCGGATTGCCATGCACGGTGGCGAAGCGGCACTCGACGAGCTCGCCGCAGCGCTCGCCCGGATCGGCGCACCCTTCGAGGGGCTTGAAGTCGATGCCCGCGTCGCTGCCGTAAGAAGGCTGGAAGCCGAAGAGCCGGCCCGCTTCCGCTGGCTGCGCAATGCCGCCTATCAGGCCTACTACGAGAACCCGGCGATCGTGACGCTGATCGATGGCCGTGGCACACCGTACAGGCTTCGACCGCATGTGCGCGGATACGAGCTGCCGGCGTTCGACCCGGCGACACAGACACCGACCCACGGTCGCGGTCACTGGATCCGCACCGCGGATGTCCGCAGTGTCGATACCTCCGGGCTGAACCTCGAGACGGAGATCACCACGAAGTGGGGGCTGCAGCGATGAGCGCGAACAACGATATCCATGATGTCCTGATCATCGGCTCCGGCGCCACCGGCTCGATCGCGGCACTGGTTCTGGCGAAGGCGGGACATGACGTGGTCTGCCTCGAACAGGGCGGCTGGATCGAACCCGGCGATTTCGCTCATCTTCACAATGACTGGGCCTGGCGGAGAGCGACCAGCTGGAATCCGGATGTCAACATGCGGTCCCATCCTGACGACTATCCGGTCGACAGCGATTCCAGCCAGGTTCTCATGTGGAACGGTGTCGGCGGATCGACGAACGTCTATGGCGCCATCTGGCCGCGTTACCGGCCGTCCGATTTCCGCAAGGGCGACGAACACGGATTGCAGCCGAACTGGCCGATCACCTACGAGGACATTGCCCCGCACTATGACCGGGTCGATCTGTTGCTGGGAACGAGCGGTCTCGCAGGCGATCCCGCCCAGCCGCCGCGCGCACCATGCCCGACGGGCCCGCTGCCGTTCACTGCCGCCGCCGGGCGCCTTGCCGGCGCCTTCGATGCGCTCGGCTGGCACTGGTGGCCGGTCGAGGCCGGGGTGGTATCCGAAGCCTATGACGGACGGCCCGGTTGCAATGGCTGTGGCATGTGCAATGGCTGCCCGCGCGGATCGATGACGCTCAATTCGCGTTCGATCTGGCCGAAGGCGCTTGCGGCTGGCGCCAGATTGCAGACGCACGCCCGTGTCCTGAGGATCGAGACCGGAGCCGACGGCCGTGCCACCGGAGCAATCTGGAAGAACCGGATCACCGGCATGGAAGAGCGGACCCGGGCGCGGATCGTCATCGTCGCGGCAAACGGTGTCGGCACACCAAGGCTGCTGCTGGCATCCGGGAACCTTGCCAACAGTTCGGGCATGGTGGGGCGCAACCTCCTGCATCACACGCTGGTCGCAGCCCAGATCTGGGTCGATGAGCCGGTGAATGGCCAGATGGGATATGTCGCGTCGCTCATTTCGAGGGAGTTTGCCGAAACCGACGTGTCACGCGGTTTCGTCAACGGCTTCAACTTCAACTGTCTCACGTCCACGCCGTCGGCCGGCGAGATGACCACGGGCTGGATGAGCGGCACGACAGCCCCCTGGGGTGCCGGCCATCATGAATGGTTCGAGAAGCATTTCGGTCATTCCATCGGCCTGTTCGCCATCGGCGACGATCTGCCGAATCCCGACAACAGGGTCTTTCTGGATGAAAGCCGCACCGATGAGGACGGTGTTCCGGTCATTCGCATGCATTACGAACCGGGCGAAAATGACCGGCGGATGATGAACTACATGCTCGACCGGCTGGAGGATGTCGGTCGCGCGGCGGGTGCCTTCGAGATCGCGTTGCAGGATTATCGTGATGCCAATGGCGTCTATCGCACACCGGCCTGGCACATGATCGGAACCTGCCGCATGGGTGCCGACCCGGAAACCTCGGTGGTCAATGGCTGGCACCAGAGCTGGGATGTACCGAACATGTTCATCATGGACGGTTCGGTTCTGGCAACGGGCGGCGTCGTCAATCCGACACCGACGATCTCCGCCCTGGCCCTGCGCGCGTCCGAACATATTCGCGACAACTTCGCTGATCTGAGTGGCACGACCCGGACGCTCGCTGCCTGATTCCCGTCCGCGAACAGGTAACGGGCGGGAATCTTCAGCTGACGATGTGATAGCCGCCGTCAATGAACAGGGTCTGGCCTGTGATGTGACGTGCGGCATCATGGGCAAGAAAGGCGGTGGCCATGCCGACATCGTCGATATCGACCAGCGAGCGGGACGGAGATCTGGCTTGCGCCTTCCTCATCAGCTCGTCGAACTCGGCGATGCCCGATGCGGCACGGGTCGCGAGCGGGCCGGGCGAGATCGCGTGGACGCGGATCCCCCTGGGTCCCAGTTCGGCTGCGATGTAACGAACGCTTGCTTCCAGCGCCGCCTTGGCCGGGCCCATGATGTTGTAGTTGTCGACAACCGCCTGGGCACCATAGAAGCTCATGGTGAACAGGGATCCGCCGCGTGTCATCAGCGGCTCGGCCAGTTGCGCCATGCGGATGAACGACCAGCAGGATATATCCATGGTGGTCGCGAAATCCGCCCTGCCGACATCGACGACGCGACCATGAAGTGCCGTGCGGGGTGCGAATGCAATCGAATGGACGAGAAAGTCCAGTTGACCCCATTCGCTGGCAATCCGCTCGAAGACGGCTTCGACCTGTCCCTCGACCGACATGTCGAGCGGCATGAAGATACCGGCATCGATGGCGCGCGCCAGCGGTTCGACATGCGGCTTCGCCTTCTCGTTCAGATAGGTGACCGCAACCTCGGCGCCGAAGCGATGGAATGCTCTTGCGCAGCCCCATGCGATCGACTGGTCATTGGCGATGCCGACGACCAGTCCCTTGCGGCCGGCGAGCAGGGAGGTGATTGTTTCCGGCTCGGTCATGCTGTCCTCATGCAGGTGTACGGAGTATTCAGGCGCCAACGAGCGACATCACGGCTCTTGCGATCACCATTTCCTCATCGGTCGGAATGACGAATGCCGCAACCGGGCTGTCATCGGTCGTGATCCGGCCATGCCCCGCATCGTTGGCGTCCGGATCGAGCCGCAATCCCGCCCAGGCCAGCCCTTCGACGATACGGGCGCGAATCACCGGCGAGTGCTCGCCGATCCCGGCCGTGAAGACGAAGCCGTCCAGCCCGCCCAGTGCTGCCACGAGCATGCCGGCATTGAGCACCGCCCGATAGACGAAATGATCGATGGCAAGCGCTGCGCGCGGATCGTCGCTCGCTTCCAGAACACGCATGTCGCTGGAGATACCGGAAAGACCGAGCAGGCCCGAATCATGATAGAGCAGGGACGATATCTCGTCCGCACTCATGCCCCGATGCTGCATGAGATAGAGCAGCACACCCGGATCGAGCTGGCCGCTGCGGGTACCCATGACCAGACCGTCGATGGCCGAAAAGCCCATCGTGCTTTCGACACTGCGGCCGCCGTGCAGGGCACACATCGAGGCACCGCTGCCGAGATGGGCGACGATGACGCGCCCGCGCGCGAGATCGGGCAGGGAGGTCTTCATGGCCTCGGCGATCCAGGCATAGGAAAGGCCATGGAAACCGTAGCGGCGCACGCCTTCCTCGTACAGTTCCAGCGGCAGCGCATAACAGTCACGCGACCGCTCGCGGTGTCTGTGAAACTCGGTATCGAAACAGGCGATCTGCGGAATGTCCGGCACGAGATCCATGGCGAGGCGGATCGGCGCCAGATTGTTGGGCTGATGCAGGGGTGCGAGGTCCTGATAGACGCGAAGCTCCTCGAGCACCTTCCCGTCGATCCGCACCGGCCGGTCATGATGCGGTCCGCCATGCACGACCCGATGACCGATGCCGACGAGATGCACATCGTCCAGCGTCTTCAGCCATGCCTCGATTGTCGCGATGGCATCCGGCAGACCGGCCACCTCCGACGGATCGAACGCCCGGTCGACGAGAACCCCGCCATCCGCCCGCCGGACCGTCAGATGCGGACTGACGCCGATGCCATCCATCTGCCCCCGGATCCGCCGGCGCGGCTCGCCGCTCCCGATATCGAAGATCTGGAACTTGAGGCTCGACGAGCCGGCATTGACGGCCAGGATTGCGGCACGCCGGCTCATGCAGGCACCGCGGCAGAGTTCCGGCACCAGTCCGCATAGAGCGAGGCAACCGCACAGGAGGCGAGCCGCGTTCGAACCGTGTCCGCCCGCGAGGTCAGGATGATCGGCACCCGGGCACCCAGAACGATGCCGGCGGCATCGGCATGGGAGAGAAACGTCAGGTTCTTGGCCAGCATGTTGCCGGCCTCGAGATCCGGCACGACGAGAATTTGCGCCCTTCCGGCGACCGGCGACACGATCCCCTTGGTCTCTGCGGCTTCCGGGTCGATGGCATTGTCGAAGGCGAGCGGCCCGTCGACATCGGCACCGGTGATCTGCCCGCGATCGGCCATCTTGCACAGGGCCGCCGCTTCCAGCGTCGAGGGAATGCGCGGTGTCACCGTCTCGACCGCCGAGAGTATGGCAACCCGTGGCCGGCCGAGACCGAGACCGTGCCAGAGGTCCACCGCATTCTGGACGATGTCGCGCTTGGACAGGAGGTCCGGAAAGATGTTGATCGCCGCATCGGTGATGAACAGCGTCTCGGCATGACCCGGCACATCCATGACGAAGACATGACTGATACGGCGCTCGGTCCGGAGCCCCGTGGTCGATGAGGTAACCGCACCCATCAGTTCATCGGTGTGCAGACTGCCCTTCATCA
>JAGREZ010000432.1 GCA_020446285.1 Geminicoccaceae bacterium | reverse complement strand
GTCCTCGATCAGCGGAAAATCCATCTCTTCCCAGCCGGATCCGGCGGGAAATCCGGATGCGTCCGTGCGCCCTTCATCCTCGAGGTCGGAAAGACGCCCGAACCGCATGCGCTCGGCCGTCGTGATCGTTTCGCCCTTTTCACCATTGCCGTCGATCAGCCGGACGAAATCCATCATGGATGTCTGGGTCGCTTCGAGAATCTTTGCCACGCTCTCGGTGCTTGGCCACCGGAGCTTGCCCTCTTTTGTAATCCGCTTGCTCTTGTTGAATGTCGTCGGATCGAGGCCGGCCCGCTTGGCAAGCCCCGATGCGGACAGTTCATTGCGTAGCGCCAGACGATCGACACCGCGCCACACCTGATCATGAGTGAGCATTATGTGCCTCCTTGGAGAACATTCATACCGCGAGGTTGATAGGACATTGTTCTTATGCTACGATTCTCCTCGGAAGCAGCGCCGGTCCAGGACTCTGCTTTAACACCTTCATGAAAAAATCACAGGCCTTCCCGACATGCTCATAGCCTTTGAAAACCGCAATGGGCTGAAAGCCCTGAGCTGGCTCAAACCCGGATACCGTCATTGCTATCTGCTCTACAGGCAAGGCGGGACATGGCGCGTCGTCGACCCCATATCGTCACCTTTCACAGAACATAGATTAAAATTATCGCATACGACAAGGCTTATGGCCGGGCTCGCGGCGGCGGGGATTTCGACCGCCAGGATTGATATCAGGAAACAACCTGCATTGAAACCATGCCTGCGTCCATTCACTTGTGTCGAATATATCAAGCATATTCTTGTCCTGCGCAAACGACGAATCATTACACCCTATCAATTGTTTCGGCATGTGACACACGAAACGGGATTGACAGGATAACAAAATAGGAATAAATTCCATACGCATTCACTCGTGGAGAGCGTTATGGATCTGCAAACAGCGCGAACCGGCTTCCACAAGGCCCGTGCGCTCCGCGCTGCCTGGGAACCCCTCTGGCGCGATTGTTTTCATCACGCCCAGCCGACCCGCATGCAGGCCGGCCTCGACCGGCACGGCAACGGCCGTGGCCGTCTCGTCGACCTGTTCGATTCGACCGCGATCGATGGCGTGCAGCAACTCGCCGCCAGCCTCGTCGCCGAACTGACACCGCCCTGGTCGCGATGGTTCGGCCTCGTTCCCGGTCATGAAGTCACGGGCGAGGAGCGGGCGCAGCTTGCGGGCCTGCTCGACCGCACCACCCGCTGCATCCAGGGCCATCTCGACCGGTCGAATTTCGCGATCGAGATCCAGCAATGCTTTCTCGATCTCGTCACCATCGGAACCTCGACCCTTCAGTTCGAGGAAGCCGCCGCCGGAGAATCCACGGCATTCTCCTTCACCGCCGTGCCCGCGGCGGAGATGTATATCGATGGCGACCGGAACGGCGCGATCCGACGGCAGTTTCGCGAAACGTTCGTCAGCCCGGAAACGCTGTTCGGACGCTATCCCGAAATGGCGCGGGACCGGTCAGACATGGAAACCGGTTCCGACGAGGAGTCCATCAGACTGGTCGAGGCGGTGATCCGTGGTCATGGGCGATCCACCTATCTCGCTTACGCCGATCTGTCCGCAGAGGGCAATCAATCGTCGATCATCGAGGAGGGATGCTTCAGCGGTTCGCCGTTCATCACCTTTCGCTGGCTCAAGGGAACCGGAGAGCTGTACGGACGGTCGCCGGTGATGAGCGCCCTTCCGGATATCAAGACCGCCAACAAGGTTGTCGAACTCATCCTCAAGAATGCCTCGATCGCCGTTACCGGCATCTGGCTGGCCGAGGATGACGGCGTTCTCAATCCGGCGAACATTCGCCTCGTACCCGGCAGCATCATTCCCAAGGCGCCCGGCTCGTCCGGACTGACCCCGCTGCAGACGCCGGGGCGGCTGGATGTGTCGGAGCTCGTGCTCGAGGATCTGCGCGCCAACATTCGCCACACGCTGCTGACGGATCGCCTGGCGCCATTGCCGACAACGAACATGACGGCGACAGAGGTCCTCGAGCGCAGCGTCGAATCCGCGCGCCTGCTGGGCGCGATCTATGGAAGATTGCAGGCCGAACTGCTCACGCCACTTGTCGGGCGCGCGATCGCGATCCTCGTGCGACGCGGCGAGATCGCTCCGCTGTCGATCGACGGGGCAACGATCGAACTGCAGTACCGCTCGCCACTCGCCCGCATTCAGGCGCGCGAGGAGATGCGCAACGTCATGTCCTGGCTGGATACGGCCACCCGACTCATCGCCGCCGGCGACGATATCATCGACAGTCGTGCCACCATCCAGTGGCTGGCCGAGCAACTCGGCGTTCCCCGCGAGCTGATGGCCCGGTCCGGGCCGACCCCGGAGCCCCCTGCTGCCGGTGACGCACCATGAAGCGGGAAACCGGCGAGGCGCAGGGTTGGTCGTGGTTCGACGCCGGCAGCGACCACGATATCGAGACAGACCGGCTGCGCGACCTGTTTGCGGCGACCTTCGCCACCGCGCCCGGCCGCGCGGTGCTCCTTCATCTCCATCACATGTTCATCGACCGGTGCGTCCCGCCATCGGCATCCGACGCCGAGCTGCGTCATGCCGAAGGGGGCCGCGCCGCCATCGCCCATATCGAACGTCTCGCCCGACCGGTCCCCGCGCCGAAGTCCGGCGAACGCCCAAATTCGGAGAATTCCCGTGATTGAAGCAGAGCTCGAACAGGCTTGCGACGAAGTGGCGGCCCCTGTCCCCGAAACCGATGCCGTACCCGCGGAACCGACCGGACCCGCACTCCCCGTTGCCGAGCGCCCGAAGGATCTCCCTGAAAAGTTCTGGGATGCCGAAACCGGTACCGCGCGCGTCGACGCCCTTGCCAGATCCTATGTCGAGCTGGAGAGACGGCTCGGGCGCTCCATCCGGATCCCCGACGAGGGCGATACGGATGGATGGAACCGCTTCTTCGCGGCAGCGGGCCGCCCGCAGCAGCCGGAGGACTACCGGATCGAGGTGAGACACCCGATGCTGGAACCGGATGAGGAGGTGAACAGGCTCCTCCACGAGGCCGGCTTCACGCAACGCCAGGCCGAACTCGTCTACGAACTGGCCGCCGACAGGCTCGCACCCGCGCTCGAGGATGCGGTTGCGGAGATGCGGGCCATGCGCGAGCGCGAGATGCTGGTGGAACATTTCGGCGGCGAGGAGCGCTGGCGGGCCATGTCCGCCCAGCTCCGCCAGTGGGCACGGACGCGGCTCGACGATGATGCGTTCGAGGCATTGTCGCGAACCCGTGACGGCGTGCTCGCGATGGCGGAGATGATGCGCCGGCAGGAGCCATCGCTCAATCGCGACGGTACGACCGCTCCCGGTGCCCCGACTGAAAACGATCTTCACACACTGGTTCGCGATCCCCGCTACTGGCGCGATCGCGACCCCGAATTCATCGCGCGCGTCACCGACGGCTATCGACGCCTGTATTCCGGCTGACACGCGCCGGCGAGCCGCCCGGGGAGAACCTCATGGCCCCCGCCAGGCAGCTCCATCACCGGGATCCGGCCGCCCCTCGACGGGCAAGCGGCCCACCCATTCCCGCACCCATCATTCATGTGAGTGAGTGGCAGGATGTCCACGACCATCGACCAGGCTTTCATCAGGCAATTCGAGCGCGAGGTGCATGAA
>JAGREZ010000431.1 GCA_020446285.1 Geminicoccaceae bacterium | reverse complement strand
CGCTCGGCGGGTCGAAGAAGGGCGGCTCGACGGGGATCAACGAGGTCTACAGATATGCCGAGTCGGTGAAGGAACATGGTCTCGTCATCATGGATACCCCCGGCTATGATCCGGTCTCGGCCACCGGCCAGATCGCTGGCGGCGCCAATCTCATCTGCTTCACCACAGGCCGCGGTTCCTGCTTCGGCAGCTTTCCGGCACCCACCATCAAGCTCGCCACCAACAGCAACATGTATGGACGCATGACCGGCGACATGGACATCAATTGCGGTGTCGTGATCGACGGTGAGAAGGATCTCGACGCGATGGGGCAGGCGATCTTCGAGAAGATCCTCGCCGTCGCCTCGGGCGAGAAGAGCAAGAGCGAGGCGCTGGGCGTCGGCGAGGACGAATTCGTCCCATGGCCCATCGGTGTCACGGGATAGGGAGAAGGAACCATGGCGCAAAAGCTGGGTTACAAGGCGATGCTCGCACAAGCCGATGCCGAGGTGCAGTCGGTCACCGTCGACGAGGTCGAGGGCATGCAGGATGACGACAATATCGTCATCGTCGACATCCGCGACCCGCGCGAACTGGAGCGTGAGGGGATGATTCCGGGTGCGAAACATGCGCCGCGCGGGATGCTCGAATTCTGGATCGATCCGGAGAGCCCCTATCACAAGAGCTGGTTCGCGGAGCCCCGACGCTTCGTCTTCTACTGCGCCTCCGGCTGGCGCTCGCTCCTCGCCACACAGGTTGCCCAACGCATGGGCCTCGATACCGCCAACATGCGCGGCGGCTTCAGCGAATGGAAAAAGGCGGGCAAGACGATCGAGCAACGCGAGCGGAAGTAGAAACTACTCAACAGAGTTATAAAACAACACAATTCCGCCCGTTTCGGCGGGAATTGCTGTTTTGCGCAACGGGATCCTCAGCATCGCTCTTGCCCGGGCTTTCAGCCGCCGACTATTGAGGATCGTCGGGCGGCATGGTATGTTGCGACGTCATACATCGTAACACACATGCCGTGACCGAGATGCCCAAGGAAACCGTTTCCATCCGCCTGGACACCGACAAGCGAGCCGAGCTCGATCAGCTGGCGAGCGCATTCGACCGGGATCGCAGCTACCTGATCGGTGAGGCCATCGACGCCTATCTCGACGTGCAACGCTGGCATCTGGAGCAAATTCGCCAAGGTGTGCGGCAGGCGAATGCGGGCGAATTCGCCGAAGAGAGCGAGGTGCAGGCCGTCTTCGCCGGTCGGTAGCTCATGCGTATTCGCTATACGCGACTGGCGCTGTCGCATCTGCGCGAACTGAAGGCGACCTCGATGCAGCGGTTCGGCGTCGAGCCGACGCTGGCCACCTTGCAGAAGATCGACTCCGCCATTCGCGATCTCGTAAACTTCCCCGAACGCGGCCGCCCCGGCCGGATCACCGGCACCCGCGAACTGGTCATCACCGGCACCCCGTTTCTGGTCGCCTACCGCCTGCACCAACAGGAAATCCATGTCCTTGCCATCCTGCACGGCGCGCGAAAGTGGCCATCAGGGCTGCAGTGAGCGAAATCACCCATGCAGGAGGTAGAAGGGGAGACGTGTTTAAAAGCGTGTGTGTCACCGATTTTCCCCATGTCTTATTCCGCCGGATCTTGGGGTTGTGGGGCAGGAGGGGCCTCGGCGGCCTTGGGCTTGGGCCGCGAAAAACCGCTGCGCAAACCGTCGATATGTTCAAAGAGCGCGGCCTCGACCGAGCGCCACATCGGATCGAGAACGATGCGGACGCCTTCGCGCCGGGCGAGTTTGGAGGCGGGTACGAAATCACTGTCGCCTGCGACAAGGATGATGGTGTCGGCCTGGCGCTTGAGGCTGATCGAGGCGATGTCGACGCCGATGCGCATGTCGACGGCCTTCTGGCGGAGACCAGGGTAGAAATCGGCGTCGGTCAGGTCTGCGGGTGTCCGCGTGCCTTTGAGGATCGCCTTCTGGGCCTCCTCTGACAGGATCCACGAGCGCTCCTTGCGCACCTGGCCAAGGCGAACGGCGAAATTGGCGCGGCGGCGGAGGCGGTCGAACAAGGCAAGTCGGAACTCGGCTTGATCAGACTTGGCATAGTCGATGGCCTTGCCACTGATGGGACGGTGACCCTTTTCCATGTAGGGGAGAGCATCGTAGAAGAAGCAGCGGTAGAGCAGGCTGTAGGGGTTGCCCGCCTTTTCGACCTCGTTGAGCTGCTTGAGGTGGCTGTCCACCAGTTGACCGATGGCCTTGTCGACCGCCTTGGCGTTCAGCATGTCGACGTCGCGCCGAACGCTGCCGAGGCGTTTGAGGAAGTAGCCGCCGTCGATGAGGATTGCTGCCTTCACGGTTGCACCCCCGTGAAAAGCAAAAGCCCCAAGGGGTCGGCCCTGCCCGGGATCGTGGGCGGACGTACTGCCAAGGGGCGAATGTATGGCTTATATATGGTTCTGACGCCGAAGCTGTCAATCAAGATCGGCATCATTCGATCAGCTCTCCTTGCCGCGCCGGGCCCGCGCCGAGGGTTTCAAGGAGTTTGTCGAACTCATCCTCCATCTCGTAAACCGCCGTGAACTCGGCAAACTCCCAGCGGCCAAACTTGCCCAGGTTGTTGACCTCCGGCACCCAGTAGGCGCGCATGGTGTTGGCCTTGGAAAATAGGTGACACAAACGTTTTTAACCCAATTTATCGCCATGCCCGGCATCGTTTGGTCCCGGCGAGATGAGCGTCGCCGGATCGTGTTTTTCGGCGGTGAAGGAGATTACTCCTTCACCGCACCCGTCAGGCTCGACACATAGTACTCGACGAAGAACGAGTAGAAGAGGGCGACGGGGACGGAGCC
>JAGREZ010000430.1 GCA_020446285.1 Geminicoccaceae bacterium | reverse complement strand
TGATCTGTCTGGACAAATTGATGCACTAGTTGCATTTGAAGGAGTTGCCCGACTGGTTGAGCCTGGGCTTGCTCCTGTTGACCGTTCCCCAGTTGATCTGATTGTTGATCGAGGAACCGTGGGTCTGCATGGTGCCGACCGTGCAGGACACGCTTCCCTTGTTCGAGCGGACCTCGAAGGTATCACTGCTTCCCCGGCCCCGTCCGGCGAGGTCGAGATTGCCGCCCTTGCCGAAATCGTTGCCCTGCATGAGGATCTTCTTGGGATGCTTGCTGCCATAGTGGCCGAGCTTCGACTTGTTGCCACTGCCGACGCTGCCGAAGCTGGTCTGGATCGGGTAATTCCAGCTGCCGGTGAACTTGTTGTTCTTGACCACCGTTTCGACGACGTTCTTGATCTTGATGCCGATGCCGCGGAAGGACTTGCCGCCGGAGACCTTACGGCCCTCGAAGCGGTTGTTGGCAATCTCGATGCGGGTCGATGTCTGCTCGGTCGCAAGTGTTCCGTCGGGCGTCTGGCCGGCGTCGATGCAGCCGAGACCGCAGTCGACGAAGGTATTGTTGGTCACCTGCATGTTCTCGATCAGTTCCTTGCCCGAGACCGCATGGTTGAAGTGACCTTCGAAGTGATTGTTGGAGATGGTGATTCCCTTGCTCCGGTGGATCCTGAAACCATAGTCGGAGTTGCGGTGAATGACCTTGTTGTTGGTCAGCTTGATGTTGCTGCTCTTGTCCATGTAGAGGGCGTCATGCTGCTTGCCGGAAGCCTCGAAGAGGAAACCGTCGACCACACCGGTGCTGAGCCCCTTGACCGCGAGGATTCCCCTGATCTTTGCCTTGTGGCGATTGGCGGCCTTCAGGGTCACATTGTTGCCTTGAAGGGGGTTCGACAGGCTGGCGGTATAGGTGCCGTTCTGGACGACGATCGTGGTGCCGTTGCCGGCCGAGGCGATGGCATTGTTGAACGCGCTCTGCGAGCTCACATTGACGGTCTTGCTGCCGGCAACCGCACGTCCGCTCGTATCATAGCTCGAAGTCGTTCCGCCATATTGCTTGACCTTCGCCAGGGCGGACTTGTATTTTTCCATGTATTCCTTGTATTCGGCGGTCTTTCCCTTGGACTTGGCCTGATTGGCCATCTTCAGGAAATAGGCAGCATATTGGGCATACTTGTCAGCCTGGGAATTCGATGCAACCTTGGACGAACTGGCGGTCGATCCACCCGAGTTCGATGCACCGCCATATTTCTTGTATTTTGCCAGGGCGGATTTGTATTTCGACATGAATTTCTTGTATTCCGATGTCTTCCCCTTGGCCTTGGCCTGCTTGGCCATCTTCAGGAAGTAGTCGGCATATTGCTTGTATTTCGATGCCGTGGTGGCGACGAGGATGATGCCTGCTTCCTGCTGTCCGTTCGTCACGGCGTGATTGAAGGATGCTGCCTGGGTGGAATAATCGAGATTCTGGAAACCCTTGATCGGAACGGCGGTGCTCGTGGTCGGGAACAATGTGACGGCCGCAAGAGTGAAGGCGGCGAGCAGCGATGCTGTCACCGTCCTGTCAGTCCTGCACGGCCGTGCGCGTCGCTCTTTCGAAACAAGCATATGGCATCCTTTCTCGCGTAGCTGGGGGAACATGCGGCTGTACCGGTTCGTGCGCACGGAGCGCACGCTGTCAGGACACGATCTGTGTCCTGACCGCAGGACGCGGAACGATATGATCATGAACTGCTTTTTCCCGCTCAGGTCCGGCTGCTCGCAACTTCATTGGGTTTTGACGCGAAAGGTGAATTAGGCTTCGCCGAAAACTCAACTTTCACGGTTCACTAGACGGACGAGGGATACGCCTGCCTTATTCCCGGATTTTTTGTATCAGTCCGGTTTTCTGCCGGATGCGGGGGCGAGGGCATGCCTGGAACGGGAATGAAGGCTTGTACGTCGGGTTCCGTGGAAAGGTCTCTCTCGTGAAACGGTTCCAGCTTTGATTTTGTACGCCTATAAGTTTATATGAAGTGTCCCATCTCAATCAAAAATACATACCAATCACGGAGAACTGTACATGGCTCGTATCATCGGCACGGATGGTGCTGAAAAACTGCGTGGCACGGATGGCGGCGACCGGATCATGGGGCAGGACGGCAATGACCGTCTTTTCGGCAATGACGGCGTCGACCGGCTGATGGGCGGAGACGGCAATGACCGCCTGTTCGGCGGGGACGGCAATGATGTCCTCGAAGGTGGCGCAGGTCGCGATCGTCTCGATGGCGGTGAGGGTGATGACCGGCTCATGGCCTTTTCCTGGGGCGGCGAGCCGACGCCGCAGCAGGATGCGAATGCCCGGGTCAATCAGGATGAACCGCTCAATGACAATGATGTCCTGATCGGCGGTGAGGGGGCGGATACCTTCATCTTCCGCTGGCTGATCGATGCGAAGGACGAGATCCTCGACAAGCATCGCGATGCCAGTGGCAATGTCGACTACAGCATGAACGGTGTGGCCGGCGAGAATGGCAATGTCCACGACCACTGGGTCGAGACCATCGGCACCAAGCGCCTGCTCGACTACGATCCGGACGAGGGCGACCGCCTGGTCTTCCAGGGGCATACGGTCGAGGCGAAGGCTGTCGTTCACCGCGATGTGAACGGCGATGGCGCCATCGACAGCATCATCAGGTTCGTCAGCAACCAGGGTGGCAATGGCGGTGCCCATGATGGTGACAGGGTCGGCAAGGTCATCGTGATGGGAAATGAGCTGCAATTGTCCGATATCAAGGTCAATGCCGGGGTCTTCTTCGGTGTCGAGGATCCGTTCTCGGCTGTCGGCTGATCACTCCCGAATGACCCGGCGGGTGGCGATCCGGCCATACCGGTCGCTGCCCGCCGCATGACCTGTGTGAAAATCCAGCCCGTTCTCCGGTGCATTCCGGCGCCTGCCGCGGAGGAGATGCTTGACCGGGAGCGGGATTCGCTCAAGAACGGGCCGGCAGGTCATGGCAGGATATTGCGGGGGAAGCGGATTTTGAAGACTTCACATGTCCGGACAGCGACGTTCGGCGGGATGGTTCCCGAATGGCTCCGCCCGTCATCCGCGCAGCGTGCCTTCCTGTGTGCTGCCGCCCTTCTCGCCCTGCCGGCCGCAACCGCCTTCGCTCCGGATGCCGCCGCCCGGGGACTGAGGGACGTTCTCGCCACGACCTATCTCACCAGCCCGCGCCTCGACGGCAGTTTCCGTCAGCTGCGCGCGGTCGAGGAGAATATCGCCATCGCCTGTGGCGGCTATCGCCCGAGCCTGATCGTCCAGGGCACGTCCGGCTACACCGACTTCTCGTTCGAGCAGGGGCAGCAGGACCGGAGCGACAATCTGCAGACCAGCGAGATTTCCCTCTCTCTCGAACAGAACATCTATCGCGGCGGCCGTACCGAGGCCACGGTGCGAAGCGCGCGCCACCAGACCGAGCGGGAAAAGGCGGTCTTCGATTTCACCGCCAGCGACCTCCTGTTCGACGGGGTCACGGTCTATGCCAATCTCCTGCGCGACCAGAAGGTGCTCGATGCCGCCGGTGGCAATGTCACCCGCCTCGAGGAGCAGCTCGTCGCCACGGGCAAGCGGCGCAGGGTCGGCGAGGCGACCCGGACCGATTCCAGCCAGGCCGAGGCGCGGCTGGCGCAGGCGCGCGCCGATCTGGCCCAGGCGCAGGCCAATTACCAGGGATCGGTCGCCGATTTCCGGGCGGTCGTCGGCGAGGCTCCGGTCGATCTCGAGGCAGTCGAGCCGACCGTTCCGGCCGAAACGCTCGAACGCGCGCTCGAACTGGTCGACAACAATTACGAGGTGGTCGCGGCGATCGCCCAGGTGGCGCGGGCGGATGCCGATATCGATGCGTCGACGGCCGATCTGCTCCCCCGCCTCGACGCGGTGGCGGCGCTGGAATATTCCGACGATCCGACGGTCCTCATCGACCGGCAGCGTGATGCGAGGGTCCAGCTCCAGTTGCGGGTGCCGCTCTATCAGGGTGGCGGCGAGCATGCCGCCGTCCGGCAGTCGAAACAGGTTCGCATCCAGCGGCGCAATCAGCTCGAGAATCTCCGCCGGGATGTCACCGACCGGATCACCCGTGGCTTCCGCCAGTGGCAGGCAGCCGAATGGCGGGTCCAGCAGCTCACGCTTCAGGTCGAGGCGAACAGGGCCGCACTCGATGGCGTGGAGCGCGAAGTAGTCGGCGGCACCCGTCTCATTCTCGACGAACTCGACGCGCAGCAGGAACTCTTCAATTCGCAGGTGGCACTCGAGAGCGCCCTGCGCGATCGCGTCGTCAATGCCTACAGCGTTCTCGCCGAAACCGGCCAGCTCACGCCGCAGGCGTTGAACCTCGAAGGGACCGGAGACGACATGCGCGGCCGCATCATGGCCTCCACAAACTGCCGGATCCTCGATATCGGCACCGGCATCGGCGAGAACCCCGAAAGCCGGTAACGGCGATCCGGCAAACGGAAGTCCCGGAAAAGGCCTGAATTCGGTACAGCGCCTGCTGTCGATCCCCTCGAAGGACCCCACCAGCAACTCATCCTGTCGACCCGGGCTCATGCATCTGCGTCTTCATCACCTGGAGAGCGAATCACGCAACGGGCATTTCAGTCGACACGCTGCCGAGGGTGATCGGTTGCATCTTTGCCGGGAATGCGGCCCGGATGCGCTTTGTCGACAGGCGCGAAGCTGCTAGACGGTCGGGCGTTCGCGGGGAGCCATCGGCCCCTTGCCATCAGGCCCGGGACCTGCCTTTGCGGGTGACGGTCGACGCCTCGTTTGGAGAGTTTCTTGCTCGATATCGCCATTCTCGGTCTCGGTTATGTCGGGACGACCACCGCTGCCTGTCTGGTGAAGGACGGCCATCGCGTTCTCGGCATCGACATCAATCCGGAAAAGATCCGCGCCATCGGCGAGGGCCGCTCGCCGGTGGTCGAGCCCGGTGTGGAGGATCTGCTGCAGGAGGGCGTGAGAAAGGGGCTGGTGCGCAGCGACAACAGCATCGATGCCTATCTGTATGAGCTCGATCTGGTCATCATCTGTGTCGGCACGCCGTCCCGCGCCGACGGCAAGCTCGATCTGACCCATCTCCTCGAAGTTTCCCGCCAGCTCGGCCAGACGGTGAAGAAGCGCGATCCGGCAAAGGCGCCGCTTCTGCTCGTCTTCCGCAGCACCATGCCGCCCGGCACCATCGACCGGCTGGTCGCACCGACGCTGAAGGCGGCAAGCGGCGAGGAGCCCGGCCGTCTCTACGAGATCGCCTTCAATCCGGAATTCCTGCGCGAATCGACGGCGGTGAAGGATTATTTCTCGCCGCCCAAGATCGTCATCGGCGAGCGCGAGCCGGGCCTGACGAAGAAGCTCATGGGCATCTATGACGGCATCGAGGCACCGGTGTTCGAGGTGCCGTTCGGCACCGCCGAGATGGCGAAGATGGTCGACAACAGCTTTCATGCGCTCAAGGTGGCGTTCGCCAACGAGATCGGCCGCATCGCCCTGTCGAAAAACATCGACCCGCAGAGCGTCGCCGATCTTTTCCTCGCCGACACCAAGCTCAACATCTCGCCCTATTACCTGCGCCCGGGCGGCCCCTTCGGCGGCTCCTGTCTGCCGAAGGATCTGGGGGCGATGCTGGCCATTGCCCGCGATGCCAATCTCTCCGTGCCGGTGCTGAGCGGCGCGCGCGAGAGCAATGCGATGCATCTCTCCTGGATCCTGCAGGCGATCAAGCGGCGCGCGCCGGCACCGGGGCCGGTGCTGCTGCTGGGTCTGTCGTTCAAGGCCGGCACCGACGATCTGCGCAACAGCCCGCTGCTCGATCTGGCCGAACTGCTGCTCGAGGGCGGTTACGATCTTGCCGTGCATGATCCCGATCTCGACCCCTCGCGCCTGATCGGCGTCAATTTTGCGCTGGGTGTGGAGCACCAGAACGTCATCATCGATCGCATGGTCGACGATCCTGCCGAGGCGGCGAGAGCGGCGAAGGTGATCGTGCTGGGCAAGACCATGAAGCACCTGCCGGACGAGATTTTGAAGGATCCACGGGTCATCAACATGAACCGCCTCGGCCTTGATCTCGGCGAGGGCTGAGATGGGCGAGACTGACGAAAAACCCTGGCTGGAGCAGGGCTACAATCGCGTGCCGCGGCCGATGAATCCGGGCAAGGCGCCGCGACGGCTGGAAATTCTCTTCCTCTACAGCCGTCCGCCGCTGCCGATGACAAGAGGCGACGAGCTCACCGTCTCCCACCTCATCGAGTTTTTTTACAGTCGTGGCCATGTGATCGATTTCATCACGCTAGCCTCGCCGGGGCAGACGCTGCGCGCGGATCACATGGCGTGGCTGCAGAGCCGC
The DNA here is from genome assembly GCA_020446285.1 of Geminicoccaceae bacterium. Taxonomy (GTDB): domain Bacteria; phylum Pseudomonadota; class Alphaproteobacteria; order Geminicoccales; family Geminicoccaceae; genus JAGREO01. Next base: position 1,209 of record JAGREZ010000430.1, on the reverse strand, counting down.
TGCCGGCGGGTGGAAATCGTCACGCTCGGGCGCCTGGAGAGCATGATCAACGCCATCAGGGGCGTGCTGCGCGGCTGGCCGTTGCAGATCGGGCTTCTTCTCAGTGGCGAGCAGAGGCGCAAGGCGCAAGAGGCGGTGGCGGCGAACGCTTACGATCTCGCTTACGCCTATTACATCCGCAGTGCCGAGGTGCTGCATGCGGTGAAGGACCGTGTGCCGGTGAGTTTCATGGCCCTGCAACTGGCACAGACGCTCAACACCGAACGCCTGTCGCAGACCTCACCGCGCTGGATCGAGCGGCTGTTCTACCGCTTCGAGAGCGCGCGCATGGCCCGCTACGAGGCGAAGATCTGGCAGGGCGTCACCCGCACCGTGCTCATCGGCAACAAGGATGTGAACGCCATCCGCGATGTCTGCCGCAAGCACGGCGAGCCCCCGATCGACAATCACGTCTTCGGCCCGCACGGCGTGGATACCGAACAGTTCAAACCCGCCGACCCGGCGCTTGCCGAACCTGAAACGCTGGTGATGTCCGGGGTCATGCGCTACGCCCCCAATGTCGAGGCGGCGCAATGGTTCACCACCCATGTCTGGCCGCTCATCCGCAAGGTTCGGCCGCAAGGCAGGCTCTATCTCGTCGGCCGCGATCCGGTACCCGCACTCACCGCGATGAACGGCAAGGACGGCATCACCGTCACCGGCACGGTCGACGATCCGGGTGAATGGATCGCCCGCGCCACCGTCTCGATTGCTCCCATCCGCGCCGCCGCCGGCCTGCAGAACAAGCTGCTCGAAGCCCTGGCCATGGCCAGACCCGTGGTCTGCACCAGCGTCGCCAACGAGGGCATCGGTGCCGTACCCGACCGCGATCTCGTCATCGCCGACGAACCGCAAGCCATGGCCGCCGCCATCCTCACCCTCATCGACGACAAACAACGCCGCACCGAACTCGGCCAGAACGGCCGCCGCTTCGTCGAACAGAAATGGACCTGGGAAGGACCATTCCTGCTGCTGGAAGAAGAAATCCTGAAGGCACGGAGAGATATCTGACAGAATTCCTCAGGAGGGCAAATGGCCGAACGTGCCACTTGCAACCTTGTAAGTTTTCATACTGCCGAAAGCTCAGCGAATACCGTCACGAATGTCGATCTCGCAACTGAGCGTGCCCACCGGAGGCAATTTTCTTTGGCTCAATTTGCGTTAGATATG
>JAGREZ010000429.1 GCA_020446285.1 Geminicoccaceae bacterium | reverse complement strand
TGCCTATCCGGAAATGCCATCGATCCGACGCCGCAGTTCCCGCAACTCCTCCGCATCCGGCGCGGAGACGATGAAGCGCAGGTCGATACGCCTGTTGAGCTCGCGCGCCGCGGCGCTGTCGCCGATCGCCACGGGCCGCCGCGCCTCGTAGCCGGCAACGCCCAATAGCGCCTCGTTGCGCTCGTTGCGCAACCGTTCGAGCCCGCTTCCGACATCGACAAGCGCCTTGAATGTATTGACCCCGCGCGCCGCCGAAAGATCCCAATTGTCTTCGAAGGGCGCCCTGTTGAGCGGGACGGAGTCCGTATGCCCCTCGACCAGAACGGTTTCCAGAATGGGTTCGACATGCCCTTCGCAGATGCCGCGCATCTCGTCCGGCGCCTGTGCATAGCAGGGGAGCCTTGCGTCGAGCACGGCCGCGAGGACTCCGAGGGCCTCGCTTCCCCGTTGCGTCAGTTCCGCCGACCCGGACGGAAAGAGGAGATCCACAGGCAATCGCAGGATCCCCTTCTCGGGATCGATTACCACATCGATCCCCCGCGCCGCGAGATCGCGCTGCAACTCGTTGAGCAGAAGGGTTCGCAACCCGTCCTTGTCGACGAGGCGCGTGGTCAGGGAGGAAAGCATGTCGCGCTGGCCTTCCAGCATGTCGCGCTGCACCGCCAGCCGGTCACGCTCCACCTGCAGCAGATCACGCTCCTGCTTGAGCTCGTCGAGTGTTCGCTCCGCCGAATGTTCGGCCGTCCGGTAGTTCAGCGCGAATGCCATGAGGATGATGATGAAGAGGAAGATGAGCCCCAGCATCATGTCGTTCAGCGAGATGAAGCTCGTTTCGTCCGAGACCTCCCCGCGAGCCCATGAATCCGCCATCGTCAGGGTTCCTCGCCGAGATCTTCGGCAGCCTGCTGCAACTCCTCGCGACTTCGCCTGAGTTCGCTGTCGATATCACGAAGTGCGCCGCGCAATGCGGCACTGCCGGTCGACTCATGCTCGAGCAGGGCACCGAGCGCGTTGCGTGCGTCGCGAATCCTGTCGTGCGTATGCTCGAGCAGCTCGACGACCGCCTCATGCTTCCTGCGAAGCGAAGCCGACCGGGCGCCGCGCACCCGTGCGATGCCGTCGCCCAGAAGCCCGAGCACGTTGGCAAGACGCCTGTCGAGCATCTGCCGGAGTTCGCCGGAACGTATGTCCGGCGGTTCACCCGCCTCCGCTCGCACGGCGGGAACATCGGTGACCGGCCCGGGCTCGTCCGCGACCGGCCGATCCGCCGCTGCGGACGTCACGCCCTTCGACCGGCCCGGATCCGGTGCCCGCTCCGGCACTGGCTCGAACGACGGAAGGCCGGCGGGCCACGCCTCGAGCCTTGCTGCCGCCTTCACGACGGCATCCTTGAGGATATCGAGCGGGCGGTCGAGTTTGCCCGCCAGTTCTTCCTCCACCGCCTGTGGAACCCGGACAAAGACGGAGCGGCTCAGTCTCCGGACCTGCCGGTTGACCTCACGGATTTCGGCAAGCTGGGCCGCGATCAGGCTTTCCGTCGTCACCGGCTTCATTCTCGCCTCGAGCAGGGCGCAAAGGCGCTGGGTCCGCCACTGGAGACGATAGAGAGCCGCCTTCTCCCGCCACGAGAATATGAGCGATGTGGCCAACCCGGCGATCGACGTCGAAAACTTGAAGGTCGCGGCCTGAAGGAGACTTGCCAGCGCTCCCTGGGCCTGGGCGACATCCCTCGCGGTCACCCCCGAACTCGCGAAGTAGAGAGCGGCGACAAGTCCTATGAAACTGAAGAGCAGCCCGGTGCTGACGAGAAAATTCGGAATGGCGCTGTAAAAACGCAGATTGATGCCGGCAGCGGCCGGAAGGGTTTCGTTGAACGCCTCCATCGGCCGCCGCGTATAGCCCACCGGCTCATCGTCGCCCGCCGAAAGCGTGAGCGTCGCCGCATAGGCGCGCCAGTTCTCGCCGATACCCGGATTTTCAGCCAGTCGCTTGAAGACAGCGGGAAACCGGTTGCGGAACGCCGTCTGTCCGTCAACCTCCTCGACCGTACGAATAGCATCATCGAGCGCACGACTGAGGGCCCGTGACTTGCGGCTGAAACCGGACCAGAGCCAGATCGCCGCAAGCACGATCGCGCCGGAGAGCACCCATGGCATTCCGTCGGCAGCAACCAGCTGCAACAATCTGTCCGGAAACTCGCTCACCCGAATTCGCTCCACCAGCCGTCCGAAAGGCAGTTGCCCCAGATTGCACCGATCCCGATGCCGAGAGAAGAACAACCAGACCGCAGGATGGCACTAAATGGTTGATTTTTTGACGCCTTGTCATTGAATATCAGGAGCGGGTTGAAAATCGGTCTGCCGAATTCACCGAATACTTGTTAAATTTCAGTTTCTTGCGTAACTTGCACAACCAGCAGGTCAACTCTGCCAATTGTGTTTTTTCGATTCTGCGCAACCATCTGCAAGAGGCACGAAATCGTGCGCTCCGGCAGAGCATGGCAAGCGAGCCAGACATTTCGCCGGCACGGGGAAAATGGCCAGAATAGTCGTCATCGATGATCGCGTCACCAACCGCAATATCCTCACGCGGCTCGCACTTTCTGTCGAGGAAGGTCTTCAGGTTCAGTCTTTTTCAAGCCCGCTCGATGCGCTCAGTCGCCTGCAGCACGCCGTACCGCCCGATCTCATCATCACCGACTACAACATGCCGGAGATGGACGGGGCGACATTCATCGCAACCCTGCGGGAACAGCCCGACTTCGACGATATCCCGATTGTCGTCGTTACCGTCTACGAAGACCGCGATTTCTGTTACCGGGCGCTCGAGGCCGGGGCGACGGATTTTCTTCTGAGCCCGGTCGATCATCTCGAGTTCCGCGCCCGTGCCCGCAATCTCCTGACCATTCGTCGCCAGCAGAAGCTGCTCGCCGAACGCGCCCGGGATCTCGAACGCGCGCTGCGGGATCGCAGCTTCGGCGTTGGCGACCGGCAACACGACATTCAGGCCATCTTCGATGCCCTGCCCGTGCCACTCGACATCGTCGACCGGCATGGCCGGCTGCTGGCGGTGAATGCGGCGCATGAAAAGCTCTTCGAGATCGACCGCCGGACCTCGATCGGCCGGCATATCTCGAGGGTCTACGGTGAGGGACATGCGACCCGGCACAATGTACGCAACGAAAAGGTGCTGGACAGCGGCGCCCCACTGACCACGCCGAACCGCGACCTGACCGGCGATGCCAGCAGCGCGCGCGATCTCGTCAATGTGAAGGGACCGTTTCTCTTCGGCGATTCCCACGACGAGAGCGTGCTGACCATATCGCTCGATGTGTCCGATCTCGTCAGCGAGGCGGCCGGCGGCAAGCGCAGCTCGGGCAATGACACCCTGACCCAGCTGCCGAATGCCGAGGCCTTCCACGATCGCGCCGAGATGGAACTCTCCCGCGCGCGCAGGCAGCACGAGATGCTGGCGATCCTGATCGTCGATGTCGACCGGCTCAAGGGCATCAACGATGCGTTCGGCCGGCCGTTCGGCGACGAATTGCTGCGCGCGGTGGCGGGACGCCTTGCCAAGCGGCTGCGCGAGACCGATCACATCGCCCGGCTGCGGAGCGACGAATTCGCCGTCCTCCAGGTCGGAATGAAGCGGCCGGACGATGCCGCCGAACTCGCCCGCCGCCTAAGCGACGCCTTTTCCGAACCATTCCTCATCAATCGCCAGGAAATCCATATCAGCGCCTCGACCGGAATCACGCTCTTTCCGGCCGACGGTCGCACCGTCGAAACGCTTCTTAAGAATGCCGATCTCGCGGTCTATCGGGCCAAGGCTTCCGGTCGCGACGGCTACCGCTTCTTCGCCGCGGAGATGAACATCGCCGCGCGTCGCGCCGTAACCCTGGAGCGCGAACTCCGCCAGGCGATCGCCGCCGAGCAGTTTCTCGTCCACTACCAGCCGCAGATCGAGCTTTCGACCGGACGGATCATCGGCATGGAAGCTCTCGTGCGATGGAACCATCCGCATCGCGGAATCGTCCGGCCCGGCGAATTCATCGGTCTCGCCGAGGATATCGGCCTGATCGCCCCCCTTACGGCCTGGATCATGCGTACCGCCTGCGCGCAACACAGCGAGTGGCGCAACAAGGGCTTCACCGGCATGCAGCTTTCCGTCAATCTCTCGCCGGTGCAGTTCCGTGAGCGTGGCGTCGAGCTCATGGTCGAGCGGATCCTCAAGGACACGCGACTTCACCCGAGCTCGCTGGATATCGAGCTCACCGAGAATGCGGTCATCGAGAACAGCCAGACCGCCGCCGCGAGCCTGCGCTATCTCAACCAGCTCGGAGTCAGCCTGTCGATCGACGATTTCGGCACGGGCTATTCCTCGCTCGCCTATGTCAAGCGGCTTCCGGTCCAGCGCCTCAAGATCGACCAGAGCTTCGTCCAGAACATCGACCAGAGCACCAATGACGAGGTCATCGTCCGGGCAATCATCAATCTTGGCCACAGTCTCGGCCTCAGGGTGATCGCCGAGGGCGTCGAGACGGCAGCGCAACTCGCCTGCCTGCGCCAGCTCGAATGCGACGAGGTCCAGGGTGACTATCTTTCGCCGCCGGTCGATGCAGCCGGCTTCGAGCGACGGATCCGCACCGATGACAGCATCATCTGGCGGGCATGTCCGGAATTTCTCGAAGAACAGGACTGACAGAACGGAACGCAAGGAAAGCGGGGTGGCAGGACATTGGCCGATCGCATCCACCTGACCGGCGTGCGGGGGCAATCGCAGCTGCGGGCGGCGGTAACCGGAATTCGGGGACTCTTCGCCCGGTTGGCCGGCAGGCTCAGGCAGCGCGAGGACAGCGAGCACGAGCAGGCGATCATCCGCGCCGTTTTCATCGGCTGGATGTTCATCTACATGATGCTCTACCCGCACGCACCCGACCGGGCGGACAAGATCATCCACGATTCGATCCTGGTCTTCGCGACCAGCGGCATCGTGGTGGTCGCGATCTTCCTCGATATCGTGTTTCGCCCGCAAAAGAATGTTCCCCGGCGACTGATCGGGCTGGCCCACGATCTCATTGGCGGTGCGGCAGCCATGATCGTCGGCGGCGAGGCGGCGATGATCTTCTATCCGGTTCTGCTCTGGTTCATCCTCGGTCACGGCATCCGCTACGGCATCCCCTATCTGTTCGCCGCCGCATTCCTGTCCGTGCTGCTCTTCTCCGTGGTCATTGCCGTCAGTCCGGAATGGCAGAGCCATCCGTCGCTGAACGTTGCGCTGATTCTGGCACTCATCTTCCTGCCGACCTACACATCGTTCCTGCTCGCCAAGCTGCAGAACGCCATCGCCCGGGCGGAAGAGGCCAACCTCGCCAAGAGCCGGTTCCTCGCAACGATGAGCCACGAGTTCCGGACACCTCTCAATGTCATCATCGGTCTTTCGGACATGATGCGGGAGACGAGGCTCGACCGCGATCAGAAGGACATGAACGCCACCATGCGCGGAGCTGCGGACAGCCTCCTCGCCCTGGTCAACAATGTGCTCGATCTCGCCAAGGCGGAAGCGAGACAATTGAAGATCGATCCCGTCTCCTTTCGCCTCGACAGGCGGCTGACCGCCATACGCGGGCTGCTGATGCAGCAGGCCCGCGCCAAGGGCCTCTATCTGAGGCTGCGGATCGATCCCAAGCTCCCGCTCGGCGTGATCGGCGGTGAACAGTCGCTGCATCAGATCCTCACCAATCTGGTCGCCAACGCCGTCAAGTTCACGACGGAAGGCGGGGTCGTCATCGATGTCCGGCAACTGAATTCCGCAAGCGACCACATCCGCGTTCGGTTCGACGTCCACGACACCGGCATCGGCATATCGTTGCAGGATCAGCAACATATCTTCGACCGTTTCACGCAGAGCGAATCGACCCGCCACAACCAGCTTGGCGGCACCGGCCTCGGTCTGAGCATCACCCGCGAACTGATCGAACTCATGGGCGGCGAGATGGGCGTGGTATCGAGCCCCGGTCGTGGCTCCACCTTCTGGTTCGAACTGGAGTTCGAGCAGACCAGGTCGAGCGTGTTCACGTCCCCGTTCATTCCTCGTACCTCGAACCTTCTCGTTCTGGGAAGTGCGGACGATTCGCCGGCCGTGCTGCGTTCACTTGCCCGCCATATGGGTTCGATCGCCTACCACAGCTCCATCGCCAGCCTCTGCGGGGAACTCGAGACCCGCCCCTTCCCCTGCGCCGTCATCACGCTGGGAACGGACTCGCTTTCGGGACTCGAACGTCTGGTGGCCGAAATCGAGAACCTCGAGCTGCCGGAACCGGTCGATGTCATCAGCCTGTCCGCGAACGGCACGAGCCGGATCAATCTCACTCTTGCCGACCTTGCGAGCGACTGTCCGCTCGACCTGCTGGAACGCTCGATGAGCTATGCCTTCTCTTCCGGCCCGATCGAGGAACCGGCGAATGAAGCGACACCATCCCTTCTCGAAGCACGGCATCCGGCATCGATCCTGCTCGTTGAGGACAATATCACCAACCAGAAGGTATTCGCGCGCATCCTCGAACATGCCGGCCACGAAATCACCATCGTGTCTTCGGGAGACGAGGCGCTCTCGATCTACAGAAGCCACCTCTTCGACATCATCCTGATGGATCTCAACATGCCGGGACTTGGCGGCTTCGACACGCTCAAGCTGTTGCGCTTTTCCGAAGATGCGGAATTGTTGCCGCCGGTGGTAGCGCTCACCGCGGATGCGACCCATGAAACCCGACGACAGGCACTCGAACTGGGTTTTTCCGAGTATCTGACGAAGCCGGTCGAGGCGCAGAGGCTGGTCGCCATGGTGGATCGCCTCGCAAGGCGTACATCCGGCGACGCAAAGGCGTCCGACACGGTTCGCCAGCGCCCGCGTCCGGCTGCGGGCACGCCGCAAGCACCCGGTGCGAACGCGACAATCCTCCCGGTGCCTGAACGTCTGGCAAGGGGCGTCGTGCTCGACGAAACGAAGATCCGCAGCCTGATCGCACTCGACCATGGGGACGGTTTCTTTCGCGAAGTCGTGAGCGACTATCTCGCCGATGCTGCCACACTGATCGAATCGCTCGAAACGGACGCGTCGGACGGCCATGCGGGCCAGTTTCGCGATCATGCCCACGCGCTGAAGAGCGCATCCGCGCATCTCGGAGCTTCGCTCCTGTTCGAGCGATGCCTCGGCTGGCGAAATCTCGACGATCATGCGCTCCTGATGCGCGCCCGCTGCGAACTGGCAGACCTGAAGACTGAATACGAGGCCGTCCGTGAAGCCCTGGGTCGACGGGTCGAATCGCATCAGGAAGACAGGAAGCGCCAGAGCGGTTCCGCCTGACGGATCCGTGGAGTTCGCCTGTCGGGCGACCAGCTTGAAAAATTGGCCATTTTCAAATTGTTACGAACAATTTTTGTAACCGGTGCAAAAGACCGGG
>JAGREZ010000048.1 GCA_020446285.1 Geminicoccaceae bacterium | reverse complement strand
GCGACCGACCGGGAGCGCAGCCTGCGTGGCGCTTGAACGCAAAGGATACAGCCCCGTTGCTTGCGGCGGGGTTGTAGTCTTCACCTCCGCGTCGTGACGTGCGTGGCGGGCCCGGCTCAGACGGCATCGGGGGTGAGGAGGACGGCGTCTTCCGCAGCCGGTGCTGTGCTTTGCGATCTCATCCCGCGCGCGGCGGTTTCGTCGAACCGGACATGTCGGCCGCGGCCGGCGTTCTTGGCCTGATAGAGAGCCGAATCGGCGTTCTTCATCAGGTCGATGGCCGTCCTGCCATGACTCGGATAGAAGGCTATTCCGATGGAGACGCTCGTCCGGACCTCGGTGCCGTCGACCGCGATCTCGCCGGAGAGCCTGTCCTGGATGGATCCGGCGACGGTCTCCACCCGCTCGGCCGATACACCCGGCGGCAGGATGATCGCGAATTCGTCGCCGCCGAGACGCGCGGCGTGATCGCCCTCGCCCAGCGCCGAACGGATGCGTTCCGCCATCACCTCGAGCAGTCCGTCGCCGACATGATGGCCGAGCCGATCGTTGACCTTCTTGAAATTGTCGAGATCGAGGATGAAGAGCGCGCCCTCGGTCCTCGAGGTCGTGGCGAGGGTGAACGCTTCGTCGAGGTTCCGCTGGAACATCCGCCGATTGCCGAGACCGGTCAGGCTGTCGAGATAGGCGAGGTCGCGAATATGCGCTTCCGCTTCCCGCAGCCTTTCGTACTGTTTTCGGATGTAGAGTCCCGGCAGGGTGGCGGACGCCGCCAGCAGTCCGGCCAGCGCCGCGATTGCCATGCCCATGGTGTTCCAGTACCGGGCGACCTTGGCGGTCATATCGACATAGACCTCGATCACGCCGCGCAGCCGGTCGCCATCGAACAGCGGAACATAGGCCTCGGCATAATGGTCGGGACGCTCCGGATTCGCCGATCCGTCCTGAACCTCGATCAGGATGGCTCCATCATAAAGTGCCTTGTCGAGTCTCTTGCGGTCGGCGCCGGCAAGCACCTCGACGCTCTCCGTCCGGGCGAGGAAATCCGAACTGAACATGATCCGTCCGGCCGGGTCGAAGATATGGTAGCGAAAGACGTTGCCGGCATCACGCGCAAGGTTCAGCACGTTGCGGTCGTGTCCGTCGATCGGCTGGCCGGTAATGATCGCATCCAGATCGATCAGGTTGCGCTCGATATATTCCGCCCAGTTGAGCGCTTCGTCGCGTGCCTGGTCGTGCACCACCCTGTTGGCGACATGCCAGCTCAGCCAGACGCCCGCGACGAGCACGAACAGCATGCTGATCGCCGGCACCACGATGATGGACCGCTCATGCGCGCGGGCCGGATTACGGCCGGTCGGGCTATTCTCGGACATTACTCTCTTTCACGCCTCAGCCCGTCATGTTTCCCACGAAAACATTAGCGGAGAGTTAAACGCGCAAGAAGGTTGGAACCCGTTCCCGACGTGTGTTATCCGGCATTGCCCGGTATTATTGGCGGAAGCTGCGGTCGGCTGACAGGTGGCGGATCCGCATGCAGGCTCACATGGACAGGAGGCGGTGGATGGAACGCGAGGCAATGGAATTCGATGTGGTCATCGTCGGCGCCGGGCCGAGTGGCCTTGCCGCATCCATCCGCCTGATGCAGCTCGCTGCCGAACAGGAGCGCGAGGTTACCGTCTGCGTCATCGAAAAGGGCTCCGAGGTCGGGGCGCACATCCTTTCCGGTGCCTGCATCGAGACCCGAGCGCTCGACGAACTGCTGCCCGACTGGAAGGAGCTCGACGCTCCGCTCAGGGTCGAGGCGGATGGAGACGAATTCGTCTTTCTCACCGAAAACCATGCCATCCGCCTGCCGACGCCGCCGCAGATGCACAATGAGGGCAATTACATCGTCAGTCTCGGCGAGGTCTGCCGGTGGCTCGCCGAGCAGGCGGAGGGGCTCGGTGTCGAGATCTATCCGGGTTTCGCCGCCGCCGAGATTCTCTATGGCGAGGATGGTGCGGTCAAGGGTGTCGCCACCGGCGACATGGGCATCACGAGGGAGGGCGAGCAGGGGCCGAACTACCAGCCGGGCATGGAACTGCGCGCACGCGTGACCCTCTTTGCCGAAGGCTGCCGCGGCAGTCTCACCAAGACGCTGTTCGACCGCTTCGATCTTCGCGCGCATGCCCAGCCGCAGACCTACGGCATCGGCATCAAGGAGCTCTGGGAAATCAGCCCCGAAAAGCACCGGCCGGGCCATATCATGCACACCATCGGCTGGCCGATGGAGAGTGACACCTATGGCGGGTCGTGGCTCTATCATTTCGAGAACAATCTGGTCTCGCTCGGCTTCGTCATCGGACTGGACTATTCCAATCCGCACCTGTCGCCGTTCGACGAGATGCAGCGCTTCAAGACGCACCCGAAGATCCGCGAGCTTCTGGAAGGCGGACGCCGCGTGGCCTATGGTGCCCGTGCCCTGTCCGAAGGCGGTCTGCAATCACTGCCGGAGCTGGTATTTGCGGGCGGTGCGCTCATCGGCGATTGCGCCGGTTTTCTCAACGTACCCAAGATCAAGGGCACACACACGGCGATGAAATCCGGGATGCTTGCCGCCGAGGCGACGATGGAGGCGCTGGCCGGCGAGAGCGTGAGCCCGGTGCCATCCTCCTATCCGCAGCGTTTCCGCGACAGCTGGCTGTACGAGGAGCTGCACGCCGTCCGCAATATCCGTCCGGCATTCCGGTGGGGACTCTTCCCTGCACTGGCGATCAATGCCATCGATACCTTCGTCTTTCGCGGCAGGGCGCCCTGGACGTTCGGCCATCACGGCGCGGACCATGCGCAGATGAAGACGGTGAACAATGCCCTGCCGATCCACTATCCCCGGCCTGACGGCGTGATCACCTTCGACAAGCCGTCCTCGGTATTTCTCTCCAATACCAATCACGAGGAGGATCAGCCGATCCATCTCACGCTCAGGGACGCCGACGTTCCGATCACGGTCAATCTCGCCCTGTATGACGCGCCCGAACAGCGCTTCTGTCCGGCCGGTGTCTACGAGATCGTTCGCGAGGATGACGGGTCCGCTCCGCGATTGCAGATCAACGCCCAGAACTGCGTCCACTGCAAGACCTG
>JAGREZ010000428.1:4852-5046 GCA_020446285.1 Geminicoccaceae bacterium | reverse complement strand
GAGGCTTCGAGGGTGCGGGCGATATTGTCGTATTCCTTCTCGGTCGGCCAGACGCCGGTACGCTCGCCGATACCACCGAAGGTCACGCCGGACAATGCTTCCGCACCACAGGCCTTTGTCTTGTCGAGAGCCAGTTCCAGATAGTCGATGGCCTTGTCGGGATGCACCGAGGCCCAGCATTCCTGCGGCAGACC
>JAGREZ010000428.1:0-4770 GCA_020446285.1 Geminicoccaceae bacterium | reverse complement strand
ATGAAGTCGACGCCGTATTTCTTCGCACCGGCCACGGCGCGCTCGGCGCCCTCGTGGTCCCAGTTCATCGTCCACATGCTGGTGTGAACGCCAAATCCTTCCATGAAGTCATTCCTTTCTGCGGAAGAGTGCTGCGACCTGATCGGATCGGAGAATCATCACCGCGATCAGGAACAGGCCCCAGACAGCCGTTGCGAGATGCTGGTTGGCCCCGACGAGATTGAGGCCGGAGGAGAGGATCTGCAGGATCAGGATGGCGATGATGACCGGTGCTACCTTGCCATGTCCGCCGAACGGATCGATGCCGCCGAGAAAGATGGCGAGAACGGTGACCAGCAGCAGGGCCTCGCCATGGCCCACGCGGACCGAATTGAACCGGGCGGCCATGAGGATGCCGGCAATGGCGCAGATCACGCCGGAAAGCGTGTAGATCAGCACCAGTGTCCGCTTGGTGTCGATCCCCGAATACTCGCTCGCACGAATGTTCGAGCCGACCATGTAGACGGCGAAGCCATGGCGGCTTCGGCGCAGCATGACATGCCATGCGAGGGCGACGAGTGCGAACAGCAGGAGCGGCACCGGCAGACCATACAGCGTTCCATGGCCGAGGACCGCAAGCGACGGCGGAAAGCCCGAAATGTCGCCGCCGCGGGTGAGGAACTCGCCAAGCCCGCGCAGGAAGATCATCATCGCCAGCGACACCAGAATGGGATGGGCACCGATATAGGCGATGACCGCACCCATCACCGCACCGGCGATGGCGCCCACGGCAACGGCCGCGAGCGAGCCCAGAATGACGGCGAACATGCCGGCATCGGGTCCGCCGAACTGCAGCAAGACCCACGCAAGCGCCAGGCCGGAGATGTTGGCGGTGTAGATGATCGCGAGATTGAGGCCGCCCGAGATCATCGGCGCCAGCATGGCAAGTGTGAGAAGGCCGAGGAGCGGCGCCTGAAAGCCCATCGACGACAGGTTGCGCGCGGTGAGGAACTGCGGGGTGGCGAGGCTGTAGGCGGCCACCATGACGGCCATCAGGACCAGCAGACCGAAGGTCTCGCGACCGAAGATTTCCTCCAGGCGACGGACGATGGCGTTCATTTGCTGCCCTCCATGCGGATCCTGCCGAGGCTCGAGAACGAGATGTTCGAGGTCGAGATCGCAACGAGGATCGCCGCACCGATGATCATCTGGAACGCGAACGGCGAAATGCCGAGCAGGTTCAGTCCGTTCTGGGTAACGGCAACGAACATCACGCCGAGCACGCAGCCTGTTACGGTCCCGCGTCCGCCGCCCAGCCGCGCACCGCCCAGAACGACCGCGGCAAGCACCTCGAGTTCGCGGCCATAGAGAGCGTTCGGCACCACTTCCTGAACGATGTTCACCTGCATCAGGCCGGCAATCCCGGCCATCATGCCGCACCAGCCGAACGCCAGCGCCTGCATGGCGGCGATGTTGACGCCCGCCCGGCGGGCACCCTCGGGATTGTCGCCAAAGGCATAGAGCTGCCGGCCGACATTCGTACGCCGGATCAGGATCCATGTGAGCAGCACGCAGACGACCATGACAGCGAACGGCAGGGTCAGTTCCGACCATGTGCCGTCGACCGCCTGATGCTCGAAGAGGATCACCCGATCACTCCACCAGTCGGGCAGGGAATAGATGCTGCGGCCACCGCTGAAGAACATCAGGAGACCGAAGAACGCATTGAAGGTCGCGATCGTGACGACGATGGAAATGATGCGGAACTTGTGGATCAGCCCGGCATTGATCAGGCCGAGCCCGATGCCGACGATCCCGCAGACGATAAAGCCGAGGATCCAGTTGCCGCCGCCGATACCGATCAGGAACTTCGCCGCCGCATACTGGACGACGGATGAGGCCACGGCGAAGGAGATGTCGATACCGCCGGCGATCAGCACCACCAGCAGGCCGACGGCCCAGATCAGATTGACCGAATTGTTGTTCAGGAGCGAGGTGATGTTCGCCATCGTCAGGAACGTATCGGTCGCCAGCGAGAGACCGGCACAGAGAAGGGCGAGAACGACGAGCAGGCGAAATTCCACCTGCCTGTTTCGCAAGAGGTTATTCATAGATCGCCTCCTCCAGCGCCTGCACGGAGGTCGTGCTCGGGTCATATTCGCCGGCGATCCGGCCCTGGACCATGTGCAGGACACGGTCGGAATTGTAGAGTGCCTCGGTCACCTCGTCCGAGATCAGCAGGATCGCCAGTCCCTGTTCGGCAAGCTCGCGCACGATGCGGAAAAGACCGGCGCGGGCACCGACATCGACGCCGACGGTGGGACTGTCGAGGATCAGTACCTTCGGTTCCGTCGCCAGCCACTTGGCCAGAACGACCTTCTGCTGGTTGCCGCCCGAGAGCGTCGAGATGGCATCATCAGGCAGGCCGATCTTGATACCCAGTTTTTCCACCCAGCCCCGGATCAGGCCGAGCTTCTTCCCGTTCGATATCAGACCGAGGCCATCCAGCAGCCTGTCCAGAACGGATATCGACGCATTGTCGACGATCGACTGTTTCTGCAGGAGGCCAAGCGACAACCGGTCCTCGGAGACATAGGCCATGCCATGGGCGATCGCCGCGCGGATGCTGGTCGGTCGATAGACATCGCCATGCAGCCGCATCTCGCCGGTGGCCGGTTCGCTCATGCCCATCATCGCATGCGCCAGTTCGGTGCGCCCGGCGCCGAGCAGTCCGCACAGCCCGACGACCTCGCCGCGGCGGATGACGAGATCGATATTCTCGAACTCGCCGGGGCGGCCGAGCCGGTTCGCCTCGAAGACCGCCGGCGCCGAACTCATGTCGCGCGCCGCAACGCTGTCCTCGAGCATATGCCCGGTCATCAATTCGCCCAGCCGGGCCTGCGTCATGCCCTCGGTCGGGTAGACACCCACGAGCCGCCCGTCGCGAACGACGGTGACCCGCCGCGCGATCTCGAGGACCTCGGCGAGGCGATGGCTGACGAAGACGATGGCGACACCGTCGGCCGACAGCCTCCGCACGATATCGAGCAGCCGGTCGGTTTCGGACTGGGTCAGGGATGCGGTGGGCTCGTCCATGAAGATCAGCCGGGCATCGTTCATCAGCGAACGGGCGATGGCCACGACCTGGCGCTGGGCGATCGGCAGGGTGGAGAGCGCCGCATCGAGATCCAGCGTCACGCCGAGGCGTTCGAGCGTTGCACCCGCCCTTTTCTTCATTCCCCGATAATCGACACCGCGCGGACGCAAGCCCACCATGGCATCGAAGGCGATGTTCTCCGCCACGCTCATGTTCGCGAACAGCGCCAGATCCTGCCAGATGACCGACACGCCCCTGTCGCGCGCCTGAACCGGCGTGATGCCGTCGAGACGTTCGCCGAACAGCTCGATGAGCCCGGCCGATTCCGGCTTGTAGACACCGGTGACGATCTTGATGAGGGTCGATTTTCCGCAGCCATTCTCCCCGGCGAGGCAATGCACCTCCCCTTCGAGAACCTCGAAATCCACGCCATCGAGCGCCTTGACGCCGCCGAAGGTCTTCGAGACGGCCTTCAGGCGCAGCGCGTGCCGCTCTGCCCCGCCGCTTTCCGGCATGTTTTCGATCCTCCCCGATCGCACGGGCCTTCACGGCATTCGCCGGCGAAAACCCCGGATTGGAGCCGGAGCGCCGTGCGGCCATATCCGACCACGAGAGCGCCCCGGTTCCGTTTTCGACATCCTTCGTCCTGCCGGTCCGGGCCTTCCCGCCCGGACCGGAGGGGGCGTCAGAGCCCCATGTCGGCGAGACTGTCGACGGTATCCTTGTTCAGTTCGAGCAGATTGTCGGTGATGATGACATGCCTGTCGAAATCCGGCTCGACCACACCCAGACCCGGAATGTCCTGACCGGCGGTGATCTCCTCGCCATCGGCCAGCATCTTGCCGAGCGTGACGAATACCTCGCCGGCCTGGGCCGGGTTCCACATATAGCCGCCCGTCAGGATGCCCGAATGGACCATCTTGCGACCCTGCCCCGGCGAGAACGGACCGAGCACGAAGATTTCGCCGGTCTTGCGGCGTTCCTCGACCGCGCGGCCGGCACCGATCGGACCCTGGCTGCCGAAAGCGAGAAAGCCCCGCAGGTCAGGATTGGCGGCGATCAGGTCGAGTGCCGTGGCACGACTGTCATCGACATTCTCGGCAACGCCGTAGCGCTCGCCGACGATCTCGAGGTCGGGGCGATTCTCATCCAGCCAGGCAATTGCCGCATCGGCCCAGGCATTGTGCAGCGGCACGGTCAGCGATCCGACATACACGGCATACTTGCCGGCGCCCTCCGCGTTTTCCGAGAACAGCTTCGCATGTGCCTCGCCAAAGCCCTGCGCCGACGCCAGTTCGAAATCCCAGTCGATGTTCGAAAGGCCGGGACCTTCGTGCGCGATCACCTTGATGCCGGCATCGCGCGCCTTCTTGAGCACCGGCTCGAGCGCCGCCTCGTCATTGGGAACGACGCCGATCACATCCACGCCCTTGGCGATCAGATCCTCGATGGCCTGCACCTGCAACGCCGGATCGGCAGAAACCGGGCCGATCATCTCGGCGGTCACACCCAGCTCTTCGGCCCGCTTGTGGATACCTTCCTCCATGGCATTGAACCACGGAATGCCGCCGATCTTGACCACCACGCCGATTTCCTGGGCCATGGCCGCACCGGAAAGGCCGGCCGTGATGGCGATCGCACTGGCAAACGCCAGAAATTTCTTCATTGAATCCTCCCTTGGGGACACGCCCCGG
>JAGREZ010000427.1:1989-2763 GCA_020446285.1 Geminicoccaceae bacterium | reverse complement strand
TAGGCGGCAAGCGTGAACTGGGCGAGCTCGATGCACCAGTGCAAGGGTATCATCAGCACGTTGCGGGTAACCGCATCCAGCAGCAGGATGCCGACCATGGCAAAGATGAGATACATCGAGACCAGCCCCACCCTGTCGGTGACGGCATCGACGATACGGACATAGCGCGCCGCCCAGTCCGGCAACACGCTCTCGATGGCAGACGCGTCTGCGGTGTCTTCGCTCAAGGGCAGACCACTCCTGTATGTTCACTGAAGCTAATCCCGCCGGTCCGTCCCGTGTCAATGATCAATGACCGCTTCCCTCCGGACGCCGACATATCCTGCGCTGTCGATTGACTTTTTCGGGCCGCGGCCCGACTGTCCCCTCATCTTGCGCGGATCCGTAGCGAACGGGAGCCCGCGTGCATCCCGTTCCAGTCCGCAGAGCCGATGTCCAGTTCCGAGCGAGCCCGCGAAATCGAGTATGACGTTGTCGTGATCGGTGCCGGTGTGGTCGGCTGCGCGATCGCGCGGCGCATGACCCTCGATGGCGCGCGAACCGCGGTCATCGAACGTGCCGCCGACATTCTCGACGGTGCCTCCAAGGGCAACAGCGCCATCCTGCATACAGGCTTCGACGCCCCGCCGGACTCGCTGGAGCTGCGCTGCATACAGGACGGTCACGCCGAATATCTGGACATTCACGAAAGGCTCGGCCTGCCGCTCATCCGCTGCGGTGCCCTCGTGCTCGCCTGGAACGAGGCCGAGGAGGAACGGCTCGACGCACTCATGC
>JAGREZ010000427.1:1333-1926 GCA_020446285.1 Geminicoccaceae bacterium | reverse complement strand
GCATGTGAGCCCAATCTCGCATCAGGCGTGCGCGCCGGCTTCCGCGTCCCCGGCGAAAGCCTGATCGACCCCTGGACAGCACCTCATGCCTATCTCCTTCAGGCCATCGAGAACGGTGCCATCGTTCATCGCGGATGCGAGGTCGAGGGTGGCGATTTCGATGGCCGGCGATGGACCCTGTCCACAGCCGACGGACCCGTGCGCGCCCGCTTCGTCATCAATGCGGCGGGACTTTTCGGAGATATCGTCGACCGGCGGCTCCTCGGCGAAAGCGCCTTTTCCATCCGTCCGCGCAAGGGCCAGTTCGTCGTCTACGACAAACCGGCGGCGGCGCTCGCCTCGCATATCCTGCTGCCGGTGCCGACAGAGGTCACCAAGGGTGTTGTCGTCTGCCGCACCGCCTTCGGCAACCTGCTCGTCGGCCCCACCGCCGAGGAACAGAAGGATCGCGAGACCGCCGCGCTCGACGCCGGTATCCTGCAGGGCCTCCGCGACAGGGGCGAGGCGATCCTGCCGGCCCTCGCCGGCCACGATGTCACCAGCATCTATGCCGGATTGCGTCCGGCCACCGAAACCAAGGCCTACCGCATCGA
>JAGREZ010000427.1:0-1269 GCA_020446285.1 Geminicoccaceae bacterium | reverse complement strand
CTCGGCATCGCCCGCCATGTCGCCCGCCTCGCCCGCGACATGGGGCTCGAACAGCGCCCGCTAAGCGCGCCGGGCTGGCCGCGCCCCGGTT
Organism: Geminicoccaceae bacterium; assembly: GCA_020446285.1. Classification (GTDB taxonomy): domain Bacteria; phylum Pseudomonadota; class Alphaproteobacteria; order Geminicoccales; family Geminicoccaceae; genus JAGREO01. The sequence continues at coordinate 1,178 of JAGREZ010000427.1, read as the reverse complement.
CGATCTGCCAGTATGGCCCGCGCGACTGGCAGAAGCCGGGTCATGGCGGAATCGTCTGCCATTGCGAACTCGTCACCCGACGCGAGATCGAGACGGCGCTCGAGGGGCCACTCGCCGCCCGCAGTCTCGCCGGCCTCAAGCGCTGTACCCGCGTCACCATGGGCCGCTGTCAGGGTTTTTTCTGTTCCGCGGAACTCGCCCGTATCACGAGTGGACGACTGGCCGTGCCGATGAACCCGGACCATCAGAAGCCATGAGTGAAGGCACCGAAACAGCCGACGTCCTGATCGTCGGCGCCGGGCCTGCGGGTCTCGCCGCCGCCTGCGAATTGCGCCGCCATGGTGCGGGGCGTGTCCTCGTTCTCGACCGCGAGCGCGAACCGGGCGGTATCCCCCGCCATTGCGGGCATCATCCATTCGGCATGCGCGAGATGAACCGTGTGTTGCGCGGCCCCGACTATGCCCGCCGTCTCGTCGACCGCGCACTCGGCGAGGGCGCGGAGATCCGCGCGGCCACCACCGTCATCGCCCTTCATCCGGGCGGCGAGGTCGAGGTGAGTGACAATTCCGGACCGTCGCGCATCCGTGCCTCGCGCGTGCTGCTCGCTACCGGCGTTCGCGAAAAAAGCCGCGCCGCCCGGCTGATCGGCGGCAGCAAGCCCGGCGGCGTGCTTTCCACCGGCGCGCTGCAGGGCCTCGTCCATCTGGAAAGCGTGCGTCCCTTCGAACGACCGGTCATCCTCGGCAGCGAGCTCGTCGCCTTTTCCGCACTCCTGACCTGCCGTCATGCCGGCATTCGCCCGCTCGCCATGATCGAGCCTGAAGCCATCGCCACCGCCCGCTGGCCGGTTCCCGAACTCGCCCGCCTCCTCGGCGTACCCATCCGCTACCGGCATCGCATCGGCTGCATACAGGGTCGCGAACGCGTCGAGGCCGTGGAAATCACCGGACCCGACGGCACGACGGAAACACTCGCGACCGACGGGCTGATCGTCACGGGCGACTTCGTTCCCGAGGCGACACTCGTCCGCAGCGGCCCGCTCGCGCTCGATCCGGCGACCCGTGGTCCCGCCATCGACCCCTGGTACCGCTGCAGCGATCCCGCCTTCTTCGCCGCCGGCAATCTCCTTCGGCCGGTGGAAACCGCCGGCTGGAGCTGGAACGAGGGGCGACAGGCCG
>JAGREZ010000426.1 GCA_020446285.1 Geminicoccaceae bacterium | reverse complement strand
GTTCTGCGGCTTGAACGGCCGCACCCGCATCCCGCGATTGGCGAACAGCCGGCAGAGACCGGCGACGATGAGTGATTTCCCGGCGTCGGAATTCGTCCCCTGGATCATGATGGCGGGCTTGCGCACCGTGCTAGTGCTCAGACGCATTCACTTCGTTCATTCACCCGAGCACTAGCTCCTTGTTTTTGCATCAATTTATCCAGACAGATCAGTATGATCCGTCTGGATCGATGCACTAGAACTCGACGCCCTGCTGCGCCTTGATGCCCGAACGGAAGGGATGCTTGACGAGTTCCATCTCGGTCACCAGATCGGCGATGTCGATGATCTCGTCATGCGCATTGCGTCCGGTGAGCACGACATGGGTCATCTCCGGCTTTTCGTCGCGCAGGAAGGAAACCACCTCGTCTGCCGGAACATAGCCGTAGCGCAGGGCGATATTGATCTCGTCGAGCAGCACCATGCGCAGCCGCTCATTGCGGATGAGCTCTTTCGCCTTCTCCCAGGCACGTCCGGCCATCTCGATGTCCCGGCTCTTGTCCTGGGTCTCCCAGGTGAACCCTTCGCCCATCGTGTGAAATTCACAGAGATCGGCGAAGCGTTCCCCGATCAGCCGGCGCTCGCCGGTATCCATGCCTCCCTTGATGAACTGCACGACGCCGCAGGGCATGCCGTGCGCGATCATGCGGAAGATCATGCCGAAAGCGGCGGTCGATTTGCCCTTGCCCTTGCCGGTGTGGACGATGACGAGCCCCTTTTCGCCGGTCTTGGTGGCCATGATCCGGTCCCGCGCCGCCTTCTTCCGGGCCATCTTCCGCGCGTGCTGGTCGTCCTCGTTTCCGCCTTCGTTCTCGTGGTGATCGTTCATGGCCGGCTGGTCTCCCGCGTGGTTTCGAGCAATGCCCTCGTACTGTTGCGTCGGGGCTTCCACAATCCGCGCTCGATCGCCTCGTTCAGCCTTTGGGCGATGGCGGCGAGCGCATCGGGGTTGGCCTCGGCGAGAAAGCCGCGCACCGTCTCGTCGCCGAGATAGGCATCGTGCACGAGGTCGAAATGGTGATCGGCGACCGCACCCGTCGTCGCGGCATAGGCGAAGAGATAGTCGACCGTGGCATTCATCTCGAAGGCACCCTTGTAGCCGTGCCGCATGACGCCCCTGATCCATTTCGGATTGACGACGCGCGCGCGCACGACACGGGCGATCTCCTCCTCGAGCGAGCGGATGCGCGGACTGGCGGTATTCGAATGGTCGCCCATGAATACCGCTGGACGCCTGCCTGCGAGTTCATGCGCTGCCGCCGTCATGCCTCCCTGAAACTGGTAATAATCGTCGCTGTCGAGGATATCGTGTTCGCGATTGTCCTGGTTCTGGATGATCGCATCGAGGGCCGCGAGCCGTTCGCCGAGTTCCGCGCGCGCCTTCACCCCCGGACGCCCCTTGCCATAGGCATAGCCGCCCCATGCGAGATAGGCCTCGGCGAGGTCGGCGCGGTCGTTCCATATCCGTTCGTCGAACAGCGCCTGCAGGCCGGCGCCGTAGGCTCCGGGTCTGGAACCGAACACGCGAAAGGATGCCCGCTCTTCGGCTTCGGCGGCGGCGACACCCTGTCCGCGCAGGCGATCGCGGTCCTCGAGGAAGCGCGCGCGCAGCGGGTTGGACTTCGCCGGCTCGTCGCGTTGCATGATCGCCCGTGCGGCCGAATCGACCAGGTCCATCTGCGTCGGGAAGGCATCGCGAAAGAAGCCGGAGACACGAAACGTGACATCGACCCTCGGGCGATCGAGTAGCGAAAGCGGGATGATCTCGAATC
>JAGREZ010000425.1 GCA_020446285.1 Geminicoccaceae bacterium | reverse complement strand
GCATGCGGTTCGTCGACGCGCAGCCCGAGACCTTCTGGAACACGGTCGCCAGCGACGAGTACGGCTTCTGGGCCAACGTCAATCCCCGCGTGCCGCATCCGCGCTGGAGTCAGGCGACGGAACGTCCGCTCGGAACGCGGGACGAGGTTCCGACCCGGCTGTTCAACGGCTATGCCGAACAGGTCGCCTCGCTCTACCACAACCCGGTCGATGCAAAATGGTATCGCTAGTGCACCGGCGCATTCACTTCGTTCATACAACTGAGCACCAGCTTGTTGTTTTTGCATCAATTTTTCCAGACAGCTCGATACGATCTGCCTGGATCGATGCACTGGCACCACCGGCGGGGAATGCCGGATGAGCGCCGGACAGGTCTTCGCGTCGCCGTCGGGGAAACGTTACGACGTGATCATCGTCGGTGGTGCGGTCCAGGGGTCCGCAGTCGCCTGGTTTCTCCTGGACAATCCGGATTTCAACGGGTCGATCCTCGTCATCGAGCGTGATCCGGCTTACGAATTCTGCTCCACGAGCCGCTCCAACAGCTGCATCCGCCAGCAGTTCGGTTGCGAGATCAATATCCTCGTCTCGCGTTTCGGCGCCGAATTCGTGCAGAATCTCCGGCAGTTCATGGGCGGCGACGAGCGCGTGCCGCATTTGCCGATCCGCAATTTCGGCTATCTCTACCTCGCCGCGGACGAGAATACCGCCAATGCGCTGCGACGGGCACAGGCCCTGCAACAGGCCTGCGGCGCCGGCACGCGCCTGCTGACGCCCGGCGACATCCGCGAACGATATCCCTTTCTCGCGGTGGACGACATCATCCTCGGCAGCCTCAATACCAGGGACGAGGGCTATTTCGAGGGTATGGCCATGTTCGACTGGCTGCGCCGCTCCGCTCGCGAGCGGGGAGCCGAATATCTCGCCAACGAAGTCGTGGCGATGACCCTGAACCGGGCCGGAACGGATGTGGAGAGCGTCACGCTTGCCACCGGCGAGACCATCGCCTGCGGCACGGTCGTCAATGCGGCCGGACCAAGGGCGGCGAAGGTCGCAGGCATGGCCGGCATCGGGGAACTTCCCGTCGAGCCGCGCAAGCGCTTTTCCTACGTCTTTTCCGCCGAAACGCCACTGTCCCGCGACCTGCCGCTCACCATCGACCCCACGGGCATCCACATGCGGAGCGACAGCGCCCACTATCTCGCCGGCTGCAAGCCCGACCGGGATGATCCGGTCGATCCGGACGATTTCGATGATCAGCCCGAATTGTGGGAGGAAAAGGTCTGGCCGGTCCTTGCCGCGCGCATTCCCGGATTCGAGGCGATCCGCCTGATCCGCTCATGGGTCGGCCACTACGATTACAACCGGTTCGACCGCAATGCCATCCTCGGACCGCACGGCGAAATCACGAACTTCCTGTTCATCAACGGCTTTTCCGGCCATGGCCTGCAACAGGCGCCGGCCATGGGAAGGGGATTGAGCGAATGGATCATTCACGGCGAGTACCGAAGCCTGGATCTCTCCGCCTTCGCCTTCGACCGTATCGTCCATTCCATCCCGTTCGCCGAGGATGCGGTGATCTGAACGGCATCCGCGAGCCGACAGAAGGATCGCGGGGAGCCGCCATGTGGTGGCTCCCCGCGTTTGCCGGTCGTTCCTGCCGCATGGTGTGGCAGACGGTCAGCTCGCGTCGCCGGCATCCTCCGCATTCGCGAGGGCGCGGGCGAGACTGCAAAGTGCCTCCTGGTGCCGGCGCGAGGGAAGCGAGATGAAGTTCCGGGCAAGCTCCAGCAACATGCGCTGCTGCGGCGTCGGCTTGAAGTTGCGCTCGCCATCCATGCCCTCGAAGAAGTAGCTGACATCCACGCCCAGCGCATGGGCGATGGTGTAGAGGCGACCGGCGGCGATCCGGTTGATGCCCTTCTCGTATTTGTGCGCCTGCTGATAGGTCACGCCGATCAGCTCGGCCATCTGCTGCTGGGTCAGGCCCAGCATAATCCGCCGCTCGCGCATGCGGGCACCCACATGGCGGTCGATGTCTTGAGCGCGCGACCGTCCCGGACCCGACTGGGCGGCCGGCTTGGCCATCATCGTTGTCGTCGTCATTTCTCTTTTTCTCCGAACAGGAACGACCTTCCGTGCCGCCCGCTGCTTCGCCGCACGGCCACTTTCCGGAAGACCCGAGGGAGGCAGAACACCGCAACCCTCAAACTCTACCTCAAGTTAGCCGAACGATATTTAAAAAGTGTTAATCGAGCGCATCAGATGATAAATATCAGAAACAAATTCTCTCTTACGGTTTTCAACCCAATGTTTGGTTCGTCGGAATTCCGCAAGAACATTGAGTTTTTATGGTTAACTTCTGTTAGAAATATTATTAATTTGCTGAGGTACTCAAATATTCGATTTGCAACCCGCGATCATGAGGCCGCGAAAACGGTCGATTTCGGTGCCTGCGGGCAGGTCACGGGCGACGGCGCGCGTCCTTGTCCGGGCGGCACGGCATACCACTCGCTTTCGATCAGGACTGCGTCCTGTCAGCGGACGAACGGAGCGACCTGCACCGGCGCGCCGCGTTCCGCCGAGGCATAGGCCGCCTCGACCAAGGCGAAGGTGGAGAGATTGTCGCGCCCCGAGGTCGAGGGCGGGCACCCTTGCCGCAGACAGTCGATCCAGTGCTGCTGGGTATT
>JAGREZ010000424.1:4295-8344 GCA_020446285.1 Geminicoccaceae bacterium | reverse complement strand
TTCGCCCTGGCGGTCGTCCTGCTGGTGTTCTTCGCCATCGTCGGCTTCATGCCCAACTGCCTGGGCCACCCCGATAACTACACCGAGGCCAACCCGCTGGTGACGCCATCGCACATCGTGCCCGAATGGTACTTCCTGCCCTTCTACGCGATCCTGCGTTCGACCGTGTACGAACAGCTGTTCACGCCGCTTGCAATGTTCGGCTGGTTCGGCATCACCGCCAAGCTCATGGGCGTGCTCATGATGTTCGCCTCCATCGCGGTGCTGCTGGTGCTGCCGTGGCTGGATACGTCCCGCGTCCGCAGCGCCCGCTTCCGTCCGATCTACAAGTGGATGTTCTGGGTGCTGGTCGTCGATGTCGTGGTGCTGACCTGGGTCGGCGGACAGGTTCCCGACACGACCATCGTCTATATCGGCCAGGTCGCGACCGCCTACTACTTCTTCCACTTCCTCATCCTCATGCCCCTTCTCGGCAAGATGGAACGTCCGCTGGCGCTTCCCGACAGCATCAACAAGCCGGTCCTCGGACAGGCGCAAACCCAGCCGGCGGAGTGAGCGGATCATGGCAATCCAGACGATGAAAACGGCGCTCCTCGCTTTCGGTCTCACTGTCGGCCTTGCAAGCGGGGTCGGCCTCGCCAGCGGGCCGGCGCTCGCCGCCGGCGAGGAGGTGGACCTCATCAACGAGCATTTTCACCATGAGGGTCCGTTCGGCGCCTTCGACAAGGCGGCCGTGCAGCGTGGCTATCAGGTCTTCACGACTGTCTGCGCGAGCTGTCACGGGGCAAAGTATCTGGCCTTCCGCAATCTCGGCGAGATCGGCTACACCGAAGACCAGATCAAGGCCATGGCGAGCCAGTACACGGTGACCGACGGGCCGAACGATGATGGCGAGATGTTCGATCGTCCGGCCATCGCCTCCGACTATTTCCCCTCGCCCTATCCCAATGAAAAGGCTGCCCGCGCGGCCAACGGGGGCGCCTATCCGCCCGATCTCTCGCTGATCACCAAGGCGCGCGAGCACGGCACGGACTATGTCTACAGCCTGATGGTCGGCTACGAGGAGGCACCGGCGGACGTCACGATCGGTGAGGGCATGTATTACAATGCCTATTTCGCGGGCCACCAGATCGGCATGCCGCAGCCGCTCTATGGCGACGACGTCACCTATCAGGACGGCAGCTCGTCGGACATCCACCAGGAAGCGCACGACGTGGTCAGCTTCCTGCACTGGCTTGCCGAACCGAAGCTCGAGGAACGCAAGCGTACCGGCATCAAGGCGATGATCTTCCTCGTCATCTTCTCCGGCATTTTCTATGCCTACAAACGGCGCGTCTGGGCGGATCTGCACTGACCGGCCGGTCCGGCGCAAGCGCGGGCGCAAGCGAGAATGAGGAAAGGCGGCTCGAGGGAGTCGCCTTTTTTCTTGTCGTGCCGGTGCCGCCATGATCGCTGTCGCCGTCCGCGCGACCTTTCATGTACCCTCGAGATGCCATTCATGCGAAACTGCACGGGCGCAGCGTGAAGGGAGATCGTCATGCGCCTCAGTCTCAATTCGGACTATTCGATCCGCATCCTCTCGATGCTTGCGGCCAATGACGACAGGCTCGTCACGATCAGCTCGATCGGCGACCGTTACGACATCTCGGTGAACCATCTGGCCAAGCTCGCCAACCGCCTCGGCCAGCTCGGCTATATCGAAACGGTGCGCGGTCGCCGCGGCGGCCTCAGGCTTGCCATGCCCGCCTTGGACATCTCGCTTGGCGCGGTCATCCGCCATACCGAGCCGGACTTCGCCATCGCCGGCTGTTTCGCTGGCCGCGACACCTGCTGTCTCATCTCGGGATCATGCCGTTTCGAGAGCATTCTGGCAGATGCGCGCGATGCCTTTCTCGCGGTTCTCGACCGACACAGCCTCGCCGACCTGACAAGCGAAAACCGGCTGCTCGACGAACTTCTCTCGATCAGCCGGCCGGACTAGCTTTCCCCGATCCTGCTTCAGAGCGGTGGCCGGTGATGCTGCCAGGGGTGGGCCTCTTCGAGGCGGGCTGCGACGGTCAGCAGCAGATCGTCACGGCCGAGGCGTGCTCCGAGCATCGCGCCGATGGGCAGACCGTCGGCGTTCCGGTGCATGGGCAGGCTGATCGACGGCAGGCCGGTCATGTTGGCAAGCTGGGTGAACGGTACCTGCTGCATCTGGCGTTCGAAATAGAGCTCCACATCGTCCATGTCCTGATCCAGCCAGCCGAGCTTCGCCGGCGGCAGGCCGAGAGTGGGTGTGAGCAGCAGGTCGTGGCGCTCGAAGAAGCGGCCGAACGAGCGGGCGGCACGCTGGGTGGCCTGCAGCGCACGCACGAGATCGACCGCGGACAGGCTCCTGCCGCGCTCATACATGGCCAGCGTGCAGCGTTCGAGATGGTCGCCGTCCACGGGCCGGCCGGTCGCCTTCGCCCAGAAGGGCAGATCGTTCGCGACATTGGCGCAGACGATGGTGAGCATGGCCCCGCGCAGGGCCTCGCCGTCGAGTTCCGGCCCCGCTTCCTCGACATGATGGCCCATATCCTCCAGTCGCCGGGCGGTGATCCGCGCAGCCTCGCGGCAATCCTCGTGCACGGCGCCGCCAAGCGGTGCGTCCGGCATCAGGGCGACGCGCAATCCCGCCGGATGCAGGTCGAGCGCCTCGCGGAATCCCGCCTGCGGCGGCGGACAGGCATAGATGTCGCCGGGCTCCGGGCCGTTCGTCGCATCGAGGATGCATGCACTGTCGCGCACGGACCGGCTCAGCACATGCCCGCAGGCCAGCCCGTTCCAGCCCTCGCCCAGATCCGGGCCGGTGGGATTGCGCTGGCGGCTCGGCTTCAGTCCGACCAGACCGCAGCACGAAGCGGGAATGCGGATCGAGCCTCCGCCATCGGTGGCGTGGGCGACGGGAACGATACCCGCTGCGACCGCCGCCGCCGATCCGCCGGAGGAACCGCCGGCGATGTGCGCGGGATTCCAGGGATTGCGGGTCGGCCCGTGCAGCACGGGTTCGGTCGTGACATTGAGCCCGAATTCGGGGCTGTTGGTCTTGCCGAAGATGACGAGGCCGGCCCTGCGCAGGCGGGCGACGAGCGTGCTGTCATGCCCTGCCTCGAATGCGCGCACGAGACGGCTGCCATTGCTGATGCGCGTCGCCTTCAGGAAGGCGTAGAGATCCTTGAGGAGGAAGGGAACGCCGGCGAACGGACCGTCCGGAACGCCCTGTTCCAGCGTGCGCCGGGCAAACGCCTCGTCATCCACGGTGGTGGTGTTGAGCCTGTCCTCCACCTCGGCCCGCCGGGCGATGGCGAGATCGAGCAGCTCTTCGGCACGAACCTCGCCGCATGCGACCAGCGCCGCCAGCGCCACCGCATCATGCTCGCGATACTCCCCGTAATTCATGACAATTCCCCGTTCTGCGGATACGGGCAGACTACGCCGTTAACGCCGCATTAACCTTGTCCCCCCGATACTCTCCCCTCCTTTCAACGGTTTCTCAAGGCATTCCGCCATGGCGTTCTTTACCAGTCTTCGAGGGCACGGTGTCGGCCTCGTCGAGATCTTCCGTAACCCGTTCGGGCGCGAATGGCGCGACCTGCAGCGTTACGCCGATCCGATCGACGGGCTGCGCGGCTACCTGATCGCCGGGGACATCTACCTCTGGGGCTCGCTGCCGCTGCATCGCGACGTGCGCGGACTGCTTCGCCCGGCCATCGACCGCCGCGCCGGCGCATGGCTCGGGATCCAGATCAATCCGCGCCTTTCATGCTGCCTCGTGAGCGAATGCGTCTGTCACGATGGCACGCCCGTGGAACTGCACGATTTCGAGGCACCGCTTCGTGCGTCGATGCCGCTCGAACGACTGCTCGGCACGGGCTTCGCCGTTCGCCGTCTCGCCGGCGAGAGCGAGATCGAGCGACTCCGCCCGAATGCCCGCGCCCGCCTCGCCGCCGGCTGACCCGCCAGACCACTCCAGTTGCCGGAAGTCCGCATATGTCGAAACTGTCGATGAAGCGCAAGCACCGCGA
>JAGREZ010000424.1:0-4239 GCA_020446285.1 Geminicoccaceae bacterium | reverse complement strand
GAGATTCGAGCGCGAATCGCGGGCCCTGCTCGACCTGTTCAACAAACGGCGCTTCGAGGAAGCGATCGCCGAAGCGGACCGGTTCATCCGCCGGTGGCCCGGCCATGCGTTCGGTTACAAGCTCGCCGGTTCCGCCTGTTGTGAACTCGCCCGCTTCGCCGAGGCGCGTAACTGGCTGAACAGGGCCATCGAGCGCAACCCCGCGGACGGCGAGACATTCGGCAATCTCGGCGTGGCGCTGTTCCAGCTCGAGGATTTCGACGGCGCCAAGGAAGCGCTGCTCGAGGCGCTGAAGACACGGGCGGATGACGCATCGCTCCATGCCCGGCTGGGCTATGTCTATTTCCGCCAGAAACGGTACGAGATCGCCCGGCATGTGCTCGAACGGTCGCTGGCGCTCGATCCCGACCGCGCCGATACCCACAAGATCATGGGCGATACGCTCAAGCCCCTGAAGGAACCCGAGCTCGCCATCGCCCATCTCGAACGGGCGCTCGAACTCAGGCCGGGAAACTGGCAGGCGATGATGAACCTCGCCGTGCTCTATGACGACACCGACAGGACGGATCTGGCACTCACCCTCTATGACGAAGTGTTCCGCATCCATCCAAACGCCCGTGGCCTCCTCGCCAATCGCGGCAACTCCCTGCTCAAGAAGGGGCGTTTCAACGAGGCGCTGGAATCCTTCGACCGCACACTCGAGACCGATCCCCTGAATGCCGAGGCGTTTCGCCAGCTCGCCATCGCCGGCCGGATCCGTCCCGACGATTCCATCACCGCCGCCATGGCCGACCGGTTCGCGGATGACAGGGTCGATATCGCCGAACGCGTCCTGATCGGCTTCGGTCTCGGCAATATCTACGGCAGGGCGGGGGAGCATGAACGCGCCTTTGCCGCCTATGACCGGGCGAACCGCCTGCACCGCACGACGGTCTCCTACGAGCCGGGCAATGACGCCGCCTCGATGGAGCGCATCGCCGCAATCTGCAATCGCGACTATTTCGCCGGCACCGCGCATGAGGGCCTCGAGGACGCCTCGCCGGTCTTCGTCATCGGCATGCCGCGATCGGGCAGCACGCTGGTCGAACAGATCATCTCCGCCCATCCCGATGTCACGGGTGCCGGCGAAGTACTCTTCATGCAGAAACTCGTCACCGCGCTTAGTCGGGAAAGCCTCAGGCCGTTTCCTGACACGCTGACGATGTTCAAGGAGGACACGGCATCGATCCTCGCCCACCGCTATCTCGCCATGCTGCATGAACGGGTGGGCACGGATTCGCGCTGGATCACCGACAAGCTGCTCTACAATTTCCTCTATATCGGCCTCATCCAGCGGATGTTTCCGCGCGCGAGCATCGTGCATGTCAGGCGCAACCCGCTCGATGCCTGCCTGTCGATGTATTTCCTCAAGTTCGCGGTCGGACAGGACTATTCCTACGATCTTGCCGAACTCGGCGGTTACTACCGGCTCTACGAGAAGCTGATGACGCACTGGCAGCAGGTCCTGCCGGGACGCATCCTTGATGTGAACTACGAGGATGTGGTCGCCGATATCGAGGGCGAGACGCGGCGGATGCTCGATCATTGCGGCATTCCGTTCGATCCTGCCTGCCTCGAATTCCACAAGAGCCGGCGCGACGTCGCCACCGCCAGCAACGCGCAGGTGCGCGAGAAGCTCTACACGAGGGCCATCTCCCGCTCGGATCCCTACCGCCCCTGGCTCGGCCCGTTGATCGGGGCACTCGAAGCGCCACCGCCCGCGCCCAGCCGTCCCGCCATCGCCGAGACGGTCGAAAACGGGCGGGACGGAGAGCGCCGCATCACTGCCGACGCCGGCTCACCCTGATCCGGTCGATGACGGCCTCGACGGCAAGAATGAGGCGATAGACGACGCGGCTCGGATCGAGGCCACCGCCGATGCGGGTAGCGGTGGAAACCGTGCGCGCGATCACCATGGCCGAAATCATCGCCATTCTCCCCGCTCGAACCGGGGGAATCGGGAGAAGCGGTCCGGCATTGCCTTGCATCTAGCGTTCATGGACATGATCGACACTCCTGATGATGGCGGCTGATGGGGGAATGATGGACCGGCACGATTGATCATTCCAACGAATTGATATAATCCTTTTCATCATAAAAATTGATCCAATAGACATCGCCACGCCGTGACCGGATGGCTGACAGGGAAAGGGGTCGTTTCCGTGATTCCGACACTCGATGCCGAACTGCTGCGCAGCTTCGTCGCCATCGCCGAGACCGGCGGTTTCACCCGCGCCGCCGAACGCGTGCACCGGACCCAGTCGGCGGTGAGCATGCAGATCAAGCGGCTCGAGGAGACCCTCGGCCAGCCATTGTTCGAACGCGAGGGGCGCTCGGTCGCCCTCACACCCCAGGGTGAATTGCTGCTGGATCATGCAAGGCGGATCCTCAGGGCGCATCACGAGGCCATCGCCGCATTCGATACCCATGCGGTGCGCGGACGGGTGCGTTTCGGCTCGCCCGACGACTATGCGAGCACCTTCCTGCCCGGCATCCTCGCGCGGTTCGCCCGCAGTCATCCGCTCGTTCATGTCGAGGTCGTCGTGGACAGCTCCGTCAGGCTTCTGGAGATGCAGGCGGCGGGCGACGTCGATCTGGCGCTGGTGTCCGAAGGCAGCGGCGAGGCCGGCGGTGTGCTCGTCACCCGCGAACCCGTCGTCTGGGTAACCTCCGCCAGACATTGCATACATGAGCAGGAACCGCTGCCGCTCGCCATCTTCCACAAGGGCTGCGTTTTTCGCGAGGCCGCCCTGAACGCTCTCGACGGCGCCGGGCGCGCGGCGCGGATCGCCTACAGCTCGATCTCGCTTTCAGGGCTGCTCGCCGCCGTCGAGGCCGGGCTCGCGGTGGGTACGGTCATCCGCGGCAATGTCCGGCCCGGCCTGCGTATTCTCACCGAAGCCGACGGCTTCCCCCGATTGCCCGATGTCGGCATCAAGCTGCAACGCGCACCCTCGACGGGCGGCTGCCTGATCGACCGGCTCGAGGAACATGTGGTGGAGTCCTTCCGCAATGCCGTCGCAACCGCTCACGCGGCAGCCTGAATGCGCCGCAATCCTACTCCCTGACCTTGCGAAGAGCGGACACCGCGTTGGCGTGGGCGTCGAAACCTTCATAGGTGGCGAAGCGATGGGTGAGCGGCGCCATTTCCTCATAGCCCCTGCGGGTCATGTGGCCGATGGAACAGCTCTTGAGGAAGTCGTGCACGCCGAGCGGCGAGTGGGTGTGCGCGGCACCGGATGTGGGCAGGACGCAATTGGGGCCCATCATGTAATTGGCGATGGATCCGGCGGCATATTCGCCGAGCAGGATCTCGCTCGCATTGCGGATCTCGCTCAGATGCTCGAACGGTTTCCGCGAGAGCACCTGACAATGTTCCGGCGCATAATCATTGATGAAATCATAGGCTTGCCGTGGCGAGGAGGTCAGGACCACCCCGCCGCGCGTACCGGAGAGAACCGTCGATGAATAGCTCACCCGCTCCTCGCCCATCTGCGCCCAGTAGCCCGGTATCGCGGCCATCGCACCCTCGGCGACCTCGCGCGACCAGGTGACGAGAAAGGCCGAGCTGTCCGGCCCGTGCTCGCTTTCGATGATGATGTCGAGGCCGGCGATGGCCGGATCGGCGGTCTCGTCGGCAAGGACGATGGTCTCGGACGGACCGGCCGGCAGGCGCGAGGCGATCCGGTGCGCGAGCAGCCGGCGCGCGGCGGCGAACCACGGACTGCCCGGCCCCTCGAGCTTGCGGCAGCGCGGAATGGTCTCGGTCCCGAAGGCGGCGGCGGCGACCGCAAGCGGCCCGCCCGCCCGGTAGACATGCTCCACACCGGCGAGCCGTGCCGCAACGAGCGTCGCCGCATCCACCTTGCCGTCAGGTCCGGGTGGCGTGAGAATCACCGGCAACGGCACGCCGGCGACCACCGCCGGAATGGCGGTCATCAGCGTCACCGAGGGAAAACTGCCCTTGCCGCGCGGGGAATAGAGGGCCGCACTCTCGACCGCCGTATAGCGTTCGCCGACCAGAACGCCCGGGCGGATCTCCTTCGTCCACATCTCGCGCGGCATCTGGTCCTCGTGGAACCGTCTTATGTTGTCGGCGGCATAGTCCAGCGTCTCGATCATCGCCGGATCGAGCGTGGCAAACGCCTCATCGAATTCGGCCTTGGTCGCCCTCAGCGCGCCCGGATCGACATCGACGCC
>JAGREZ010000423.1 GCA_020446285.1 Geminicoccaceae bacterium | reverse complement strand
GCCCCCACCTCGATGGTCATGTGCCCCTGCGTCGACGGCCTCAGCCACAACGAGGCCGAGGAGATCAGCCCCGCCTGGGCCACCGCCGGCGCGAACGTCCTCTTCCACGCCGTCGTCGAAACCGCCGGAATCGTCGAATCCTGAACCCGCCGGCTCACGAACCCGCGCAAGGCCGCCGGCATGGCCCGCATGGAATATCATGCAGGGGGAGGTGGTGACCCCGGCGTGACTCGAACACGCAACCTGCGGATTAGAAGTCCGCTGCTCTATCCGGTTGAGCTACGGGGCCAGGACGCGCAAATGACAGCGTCCGCCGCCCTCGCGCATACCGGAAGGCCGGGATCCTCATGCCTTGCAAGGAAGAGGGCCGCCGGGCGAAGACGTCCATAGCAGAGCCGCCACAACCCTCATAGCCCCCAGTCGAACCTGCCACGGCATATCGCACCCATCCGTGCTACATACCTTCTCATGTCGTGCTACACCCTTGGAGGCATTTCAGACGGGTGATCCGGAAATGGTGCGCCCGACAGGATTCGAACCTGTGACCCCCAGATTAGGAATCTGATGCTCTATCCTGCTGAGCTACGGGCGCAACGAGAGTGTGTATAGCAGTGTCTGTCCCCAGGCGGCAACTCGTTCGAACGGTTGTATACGCTGCTTGCGGCATGTTCGCCGGATTGCCGGTTGGTCGTCCTGCGGCGGGCGGCGGGCGGCGGATCGTCGCCGTGGGCGAGGGGCTCTCCCTGATTGGCGATGACGGCAGCACGATGCGCCTTGCGCATGTCGAGTTCGTACGCCGCAAGACAGGCGGGCGATGGCTTCCGGTCGACGGGCGGTTGCGTGACTGGATCGCTCGAAGGGTCATCGGGCTTCCGGCCGGTTCCGGAGAATCGTTCGATCGAGGGGGGCGGCTGCTCGTCGATCCGCTTCTCGCCAGCGGGCGGTCGATCGCGCTCGAACTCGTCGAAGCGGGTCATGCCGTCTTTCGTCCCGATCTCGGAACGGCGCCGGATCCGCGGCGCATGCTGGATGCGGAGGAGCGCGCGCGGCGGGCGTCCCTGGGCGTCTGGGCGGGCGGCATGGCCGGCCCGGTTGATCAGGGAATGGCGTCGCATCTCATCGGATATTACGGGTTGGTAACAGGACGGATCTTGCATTCGGCCGAGGCTCGTTATTACCTGTATGTGAATTTCGGCGATCGCTGGAGTGAGGATTTCACGCTGCGTGTGCCGAAGGATGACATCAATCCCCTGCGCCGCGCCGGGCTGGACCTGATGCTGCTCGAAGGACAGACGGTGCGCGTGCGTGGGTGGGTATTCGAGGAGAACGGACCGATGATCGAAATCAGACATCGTCATGCCGTCGAGGTGCTGGGATGAACATCATTGCCCTGCGCAGGGCCGCGCTTGCGGCATGCCTTGCAGCGGTCTCGCTATCGGCCTGCTCCACCTCGAAATCGGATGGCAGTCTCAGCCTCGCCTCGGGCAATATCGATGACGATATCCGTCTGGGACAGGAGGAACATCCCAAGATCCTGCAGCAATATGGCGGTGCCTATGACGACCCGAAACTCGCCGCCTATATCGACCGGATCGGCCAGCGGCTGAAAGCCGTGTCGGAATATGCCGATATTCCCTTCACCTTTACATTGCTCGACAGCGAAGTCGTCAATGCCTTCGCCCTGCCGGGCGGGTATGTCTATGTCAGTCGTGGCCTCCTCGCGCTCGCCGAGGACGAGGCCGAGGTCGCCGGCGTCATCGGCCACGAGATCGGCCATGTCACGAGCCGGCACGGCGCCGAACGGCAGACCGCGACGATGCTTGGCGGCGTGCTCGGTGTACTCGGCACGATCGGCGGTGCCGTCCTCGCAGGTGATGCCGGCGCTCAGCTTGGGCAGCAACTCGGACAGGTCGCCATCGGCGGCGGCCTTGCGCAGTACTCGCAGAGCCAGGAGTTCCAGGCCGACAAGCTCGGTGTGCGTTATCTGGCCCGCGCCGGATACGATACCGAGGCCATGGGCGATTTTCTCCAAGCGTTGCAGACCAACGCCGAACTGCAGGCAAGGCTCAACGGGCAGACGCTCGGTTCCGGCGGCTTCGATCACTTCTTCTCCAGCCATCCCTACACGCCCGACCGGGTGACGCGCGCGCGCGAGCGCTCCGACGAACGCGGTGCCAGCAACAGCGAGCGGGATCGCGGGCGCTTCCTTCAGGAGATCGACGGCCTCGTCTATGGCGAGAGCCCCGCCCAGGGCTATGTGATGGGACAGGAATTCGCGCATCCGCAAATGCGGTTCCGCTTTGCCGTGCCGGACGGGTTCACGCTTCGCAACGCACCGACGGCGGTCTACGGGAAGGGCGAGAACCGAACCATCATCTTCGATATGGGCAAGCTCGAGTCCGGAACATCGCTGACGCGCTACAGTGCCAAGGACTGGGCCGACATGGGCAAACTCGACGATGTCGAGTCTGTTCGGCTGGAAAGCGGCCTCGATGCCGCCATCGGCCGTGGCAAGGTGAAACTGAACAGCGGGACTGCCGAAGCAGGTTTCGTCGCCATCAAGGGCAGGGACGGCACTGTCTACCGTTTTGTCCTCGTGACCGGCAGTTTCGGAAGCGACGATCGCCGCGCGCTGCTTTCAACCGCCAACAGTTTCCGGCAGTTGAGCGCGAGTGAGGCAGCACGGCTCAAGCCCTTGCGGATCCAGATCGTCGAGGTGAGGCCCGGTGACAGTATCGACAGCCTCGCTGCACGCATGGAGATCGAGGACCTGCCGCGCGAGCAGTTCATCACGATCAATGGTCTCGATCGCGGGCATGAATTGCGAGCGGGCGACAAGGTCAAGCTCCTCATTCGCAAATGAGAGGCGACGACACGAACCGTTGACGGACCGATCCGCTCCTGCGGTACCGCGCGGTCACGATCGGTTGACCCGCCTGCCTGTCCGTGGACGCCGGATGGCTCGAATGCGGGTGAGCAGGCGTGGTGCGATCCGTACCCGTCAATGGACGGTAATGCGCTCCAGCGAGGCGTCCGGCACTTCATAGAGCTTGCGCAGGGCGCCTTCCAGTTCGAAGAAGTAGAACTCGGAATCATCGACACGAACGAGATGCAGTTCGCGCAAGGGCTGCCGTTCCTCCATCTCGATCCGGTTTTCGGACTTTGTGGAGATTTCCGCGTCGGCTTGAATGGTGACGAGTGACGTCATGGCCGTTTCCTTTTGATATCTGCCGGTCCTGCGAAATCGTCCTTTCGGATGCCGGCGACATTAACCAAACGACGAGGACGGCTCTGTGACCCTGGTCACGTCTGCTCCGATCAACGAAGCAGGCGGCATGATCGACGTCACAG
>JAGREZ010000422.1 GCA_020446285.1 Geminicoccaceae bacterium | reverse complement strand
CGGAGCTTACGCTCCTCCGGAGTTTGCCCCTTGCGTTCAGGCGCGGCGGCCCTCGAACAGCCGGTCGCGTGATCCGGTCAGGTGCCGGCGCATGAGATCCCTCGCGCGATCGGGACTGCGCTCGCGGATCGCCTCGAAGATCGCCTGATGCTCCCGGTAGACCTCGGTCAGGCCGCCCGGTGCGACCTTCAGGGACAGGCCATGAAAGCGCATGCCCACGGCGATATGATCCTTCAGGGCCTCCATCGCCGTGGCGAAATAGGGATTGCCGCCGGCATGCGCGATGGCGTTGTGGAAGGCGAAATCGGCATCCTCGCGATGCCGCTGCCGGTCGGTCGCGTCGCGCATCAGGTCCAGTGCGGCACCGATTCTGGCAAGCCCGTCCGCCTCGTGCCGCCCGGCCGCGACGGCCGCGGCCTCGGGCTCGAGCGTGATGCGGAACTCGTAACAGCTCGAAAGGTCGGCGATGCTCTCGACCTGGCCGAAACCCAGCGGCTTGCGCAGACCCGCATTGCGGACGAAACTGCCCGCCCCGCGTCTTGAATAGATCAGCCCCTGATCGCGGAGCTGCTGTAACGCCTCGCGCACGACCGGACGCGAGACCTGAAACTCGCGCGCCAGATCCTGTTCGGTCGGCAGGCGCTCGTCCGCTTCGTAAGCGCCCGACTTGATCGAATTGACGAGGCTGTCGAACACCATCTCGCCGAGATTCCGGCGCTTGCCCGGCCTGCCTTGAATCTGTCGCGCCATGGAGCCGGCCCTCACCCTGCCGATCCACCGGCGATGCGGACAAGCGTGTCGGCATCACCGAACCCGCCGGACTTGGTCATCACGACCGTGTCGCCACTTCGGCACAGGGGAACACCCGGCAGGATCTCGCCGTCTACCCGCAAAAGCCCGATCCGCAGCGAATCCAGCAACGCCTCGGCGGTGGCACCGCCGGTCAGGAGCATCGAACGCGCCGCCATGAGCCATTCCTTCGCACCAAGGGCGAATCTGCGCGCAACCTCGACAGGCGCCGCCTCCGCCCCCGGCACGACCTGCAGGAGCGTGAGCGGCGACAAGGGCCCGTCGGGCCGGACATCGATCCGTCCCGAGGGCGCCTCGATCACTGCGAGATCGCCATGCGCCGATTTCAGCGCCGCGACCTGCGCGAGCGTGATCGGATCGGTCGAACCCACGGCAAAACAGAGCGGCGAAGGCAGCGTCATCGATACCGGCGACTGCCGCAGCCCCATGCCCCCGGCCACGGCCTGCGCCAGCCCACGCGCACCAACGAGAACGGTATCGTCGTTGCAATCCCGCACGGCATCCCGCAGGTCGGTCTCGACCACCGCATCGGGTATGCGGGCCCGGTCTGCCGCATGGCCGAGACGGGGTGCGATCGCAATCGGTTCGGCCACGCCGAATCCCTGCAGCCGTCCATCCCGAACGATCCGGCCGAGGTCGCAGATCGCCGGCGAAACCATGAACGCCGCCGCTCCGAACGGTTCGAGCTCGGCCGCGATATGGCCCTTGAGACGCGAGTCGATCTTCTTGAAGAGCCGAACCCCGCGCGGCAGCGCGGCAAGGACTGCCCCGACCCGCGCCCGCGCCTCGTCGGCCGCGATCTCACGCGAGCGCGTCGATACCGAGACCACACCCGCACCGGATTGCAGCGCCGCCGCAAGCGCATCCGTGCGGGTGGCGACGGCGACACCGCCCGGCACATCGCCAAACGGCGCCGCCGCATCCAGCGCGCCCGTCAGATCGTCGGCTATGATGACCAGTTCCGGCATCTCGATCCATTGACCAGCGAATTTGTCCTACCATCGATTCAAAATCCTTTGTGGTCAATGCTTTCAGCATCTCCTGAAATTGACATATATGACCCGCGCACAATTTCGGGACGGTACCTTGCAGCATCCCTGTCCGCGGACCGGGCGGCCCTTCCGTTTCAATGCTTGACTTCGTGCCACCCACGCCGTTCTTTCTGCGGCGACAGAAAGATCAAGGAGGCTGTCTCATGATCCGCAGAACATTCGTGATGTCGGCGGCTGCCGGCATCGTGGCGCTCGGACTCGCCGCTCCGGCCAACGCGTTCGAGCCGTCCAACGTCGAGTGCATCGCACCGGCCAATCCCGGTGGCGGCTGGGATTTCACCTGCCGGCAGATCGGCAAGCTCCTGTCCGACCTCGATGTCGTGCCCGGCACCGTGCAGGTGACCAACATGGCCGGTGGCGGCGGCGGCGTCGCCTACAGCCATGTCGTGACCAAGCGCAACGAGGATCCGAACCTGATCGTTGCCGCCTCGACGGCGACGGCGACACGTCTCGCGCAGAACCAGTTCGCCGGCCTCACCGCCGACCAGGTGCATTTCGTCGGCGCCCTCGGCGCGGATTACGGTGTGCTCGTGGTCGCCAAGGATTCGCCGCATCAGGATCTGGCGAGCCTCGTCGAGGCGGTCAAGGCCGATCCGACCTCGATTTCCTTCGCCGGCGGATCGGCGGCGGGCGGCTTCGACCATCTCAAGGTGCTGCAGGTGCTCAAGGCGGGCGGTTTCGAGGATATCCGCTCGGTCCGCTATATCAGCTTCGACGGTGGCGGCGACGCCATCACCCAGATGCTCGGTGGACACGTTCAGGCCATGACCGGCGACATCTCGGAAGCCGTGGGCTTCATCCAGTCGGGCGATGTGCGGGTACTGGCGGTTCTCTCGCAGGAGCGCCTGCCCGGCGAGTTCGGCGAGATCCCCACAGCACAGGAACAGGGTTTCGATGTCGTCGCTCCCAACTGGCGCGGTTTCTACGTCCCCAAGGGCACCGAGGATGAGGTGTTCGAATTCTGGGCGGAAGCGCTCAGGACGGTTGGCGAAAGCAATGAGTGGCAGGAAATCATGGCTGCCAATGGCCTGATGCCCTTCTTCAAGGTCGGCGACGATTTCCAGGGCTTCGTCGATGACCAGATCAGGAGCATCCAGGATCTCAGCCGTGAAATCGGCGTGATCCAGTAACATGTCGGACCGCATCCTCGGCGGTTTCCTCGTTCTGCTGGCGGTCGCGTTCGTCGTGGCCGCCACGCGGATCGAGTCGGCGATGATCTTCGATTCGCTGGGGCCGAAAGCCTTTCCGATCCTGATCGGTGTCCTGCTTGCGATCTCGGCGCTCTATCCGCTCGCAAGGCCGGATCCCGAGCCGGAATGGCCACGGGCGGCGAAACTGGCCGAAATCGGGTTCGGCCTCGTCATCCTGATCGGCTATGCGCAGGTTCTCGAACCGCTCGGCTTTGTCATCGCGACGGCGATCGCGGCCACCCTGCTGAGCTGGCGGCTCGGCGGCCGGATCCTTTGGGCGCCGGTGATCGGGATCGGCATATCGCTCGGCATCTACACGGTCTTTCACCTGATCCTTGGCCTGTCGCTCGCCAAGGGCCCGCTTGGCATCTGATCGATGGAAACGCTCGGATATCTCATCCAGGGGTTCGGCGTCGCGCTGACCCCGACACATCTGCTGCTCGCCTTCGTGGGCTGCTTTCTCGGCACGATCATCGGAGCACTGCCCGGACTGGGCCCGTCCAACGGCGTCGCCATCCTGATTCCGCTGGCATTCACGCTGGGGCTCGATGCCACCGCCGCGCTGATCCTCCTCACCTCGGTCTATTACGGTGCGATGTATGGCGGCCGGATCTCGTCGATCCTCCTCAACATCCCGGGAGACGAGCCGGCGCTCATGACCACGCTCGACGGCTACCCCATGGCAAAACAGGGGAAGGCCGGCGAGGCGCTGGCGCTTTCCGGCGTCGCCTCGTTCATCGGCGGTTTCTTCGCGACCGTGGGTCTCGTCATCCTCGCACCGATCCTCGCGAGGGTCGCCCTTCTCTTCGGACCGGCCGAGTATTTCGCGCTCTTCACCCTCGCCTTCGCGACACTGGGCGGCATCGCCAGCCGCAATCAGGCGAAGGCGGCGATCGCCGCCATGCTCGGTCTCGGCATCGCCATGATCGGCATCGACGGTTCGTCCGGCACCACTCGCTTCACCTTCGGCGAAATGCACCTCATGGAGGGCATCGACTTTCTCGTGGCCATCGTCGGCCTGTTCGCGATCGCCGAAGTCCTGCTGTTCTTCGAGCATGGCGCCGGCAACACGCCCGTCGGCATGGCGCTCGGACGCATCACCGTGCCGCTCGCTACCCTCGGCAAATGCACATGGACGATGATCCGCAGCACGATCATCGGCTTTCTGGCCGGCGTCCTCCCCGGCGCCGGCGCATCGCTCGGCAGCTTTCTCGCCTACACGCTGGAAAAGCGCGCATCCGACCGTGACGGCACCTTCGGCAATGGCGATCCCAGGGGCGTGGCCGCTCCCGAAGCCGGCAACAATGCGGCGGCGGGCGGTGCGCTCGTGCCGATGCTGACGCTGGG
>JAGREZ010000421.1:433-3345 GCA_020446285.1 Geminicoccaceae bacterium | reverse complement strand
CGCCCGGCTCGCGAAAGCGGGCAGGGGTAGCGGGAACGCAGCATGGCCGGAAACCCCGGACGGTTCCGGGGATTTCCGGCAGCAGATCTCCCTACCGGACTCCCTACCGGACGCTCGAGAAGGCCGTCGGTGTCAGGATCTCGCTTGCCACATTGGCGACGATGGGCTTTTCCGCTTCGCTGGCGGCGCGTTTCTCCTGCCATTCGGGATCGGCCATGAAGGCGTTCCACTTTTTCTCGCGTTCGGCGAGGCTTTCCCACTGCAGCAGGTAGGTGAGCCGGTGATTGTGCGGGCCGATCACCGTCGTCCAGAAACCCGCCTGGCGGATGCCGTACCTGTCCCAGATGGCGAGCGTGGTGTTCTGGAAACGGTCGAGCAGCGCCGGCAGGCGGCCCGGGCAGCAATCGTAGATTCTGAGTTCGTAGAGCATCGGATCGTGACCTCCCCTCGATGTCGTTTCTCGAGGTTCAAGCTGAAAGCAGCTTGCCGGCACCCTTGCAAGTCCCTTGACAGCGTGTCGACGGGGCGGTTCCGGGTTTCCTGGCGCACAAACGGGTTTGCCCGGCGCGACCGCTTGCGCGAGGATGAAGCGTGAAAAGACGCATGAAACAGTGACGGTGAACCGAATGACCAGAAAGATCGTCTTTCTCGACCGCCTGACCCTCGGCCCGTCCGTGGAGGTCACCCGACCGGCCTTCGATCATGAATGGATCGAGCATGATCGAAGCGCCCCGGACGAGGTGGCGCAGCGGATCGCCGATGCCGATCTGCTCGTCACCAACAAGGCACCGGTGCGTGCGGCGGCACTGGCAGGAGCACCGCGGCTGAAGATGATCTCGGTGGCCGCCACCGGTTACGATGTCGTCGATATCGACGCCTGCCGGCAACGCGGCATCAGCGTCAGCAATGTGCGCGGCTATGCGGTTAACACCGTGCCGGAACACACCTTCGCGCTCATCCTGGCGCTGCGCCGGTCGATCGTTCCCTACCGCGCATCGGTGATGGCAGGGCGCTGGCAGGAGGCCGGGACGTTCTGCTATTTCGACTATCCGATCCGCGATCTCAGCGGTTCCACCATCGCCATCATGGGCGAGGGGTCCATCGGCCAGTCGGTGGCGGCGATCGCCCGCGCCTTCGGCATGACGCCGCTTTTCGTTGCGCACAAGGGCGTGGACGGGCTCGGCCCGCTCTACACGCCGTGGCAGGAAGCGCTCGAACGGGCCGACATCATCTCGATCCACGCACCCCTGACCCCGGCGACGAAAGGCATGATCGGCATGGCCGAATTCCGGGCGATGAAGCGCCGTCCGATCATCATCAACTGTTCGCGCGGCGGACTGGTCGACGAGGCGGCACTGGTACGCGCGCTCGATGAGGGGCTCATTTCGGGAGCAGGCTTCGACGTGCTGACGAGCGAGCCGCCGGCCGATGACAATCCGCTGCTTTCGATCCTCGACCGTCCCGATGTCATCGTCACGCCGCATGTCGCCTGGGCGAGCGAGGGGGCGCAGCAGAACCTCTGGAACCAGACGATCGAGGCGCTCGAGGCGTTCGTCAGCGGAAAGCCCGTCCGCGAGGTCTGATCCTGCCGGGACCGTGCAAGCCTGCCGGGATGGTGTGGGCGACGGCGCGGCAGCGGCTATTCGCCCGGATGTGGCCGCGATTTCGGTTCGCGGTGGCCCGTTCCCGTTTCACGTCTGCCTCCGGCGACGAATGCAGCACCTTCGATCCAGCGCTCGATCTCCGCCTCGCCCGGTGTGCGGCGGACGAGGATCTCGCGTCTGTTGAGCTCGCCGAGCTGACGTGCCAGGTCGCCGGCGTCGCATGTCGACAGCCGTTCGGGCGTGTTGATGTCGAGCATTTCGAGCATCGAGGCATAGGTCAGCCCGACGCCCTGCACCTGGCGCAGGCGGGCACGGTCGACGAGGCGCGCGAGCCTCGCCGGTTCGACCCCGCAATGATCGGCCAGGGCACGCAACGCCTCCGGCGAGCGCGTGGCATCGATGAGTTGTGCCGTGTTCGAGATCCTGCAGGCGCGGAGTGCTGCGCGCATGTGCGCGGAGACGCCGCCAATCCGCAGTAACGGCATCGGCAGTGTTGATCGTGTTGGAATGTTCACCACGCCCGACAGATTGAGTGTTTATGGTCAATTCCAGTGTGCACATCGTTGCCGTGAAATAAAAGTATGAGCGCTCGATCACGATTTCGACCGCGGGGCGATATGAATAACAAGGATTGATGAAACACCATGGATTTTCCACCTTAAGGGTTGAATTCAAAATTTCGCAGATATTTTCGAGGTGAATGATATCAACTCTTGCAGGAAAATTGTCCCTGCATTGTCATGGATAAAAAAACGATGAGGCACATGAAGATAGAGAGGCCGCGTGCGGTCCGCGCGGCGATCCGTGCGGAACATGTGGTGGCGAATGCTCGCGGCATGGTCGAACCCGGCGGGAGGACCGGCGCACGATGCGCGTATCGGTCGATCGGGCAGGAAATCCGGCGCGGATCGTGCGGGCGTGGCGTGTCGGTCGGCATTCGTTGTGTTTTTGCCACATGAAGATCCAGGCTCTTGTCTCCTCCCGATGGATGCGGCAGGACAAAACCCGGAAGTGACGCGACAAATGCGGGGGCCAGTCCGACGTGAACCGAGATGCCCTGAAATTCTACCTGCCGGGCGCTGTGCTCGTCCTCTTCGCCTTCTTCCTCGCCTATCAGTTCGTCGAGCCGGCGCCGCCGAGAAGCCTGCGCATCGCCACGGGTGGCGAGGGCGGTGCATACGAGAAGATGGGAGAGGCCTACCGCCGGCTGTTCGCGAGGCTCGGAATCGAACTCGAGATCCTGCACACCGGCGGCAGTGTCGAGAATCTCGCCATGCTCGGTGACGATCGTGCCGATATCGCGTTCAT
>JAGREZ010000421.1:0-312 GCA_020446285.1 Geminicoccaceae bacterium | reverse complement strand
CGCATCGGCCGGCTCGGTGACGCCCGTGGCATGCGGGTCTCGATCGGACCGGCGGGAAGCGGTACGCGGCGGCTGATGATGACGCTCATGCGGGACAACGGACTGGGGCCCGACGATGCGGAATTCCTCGACCTGCCGACATCGCAGGCGAAGGACGCGCTGCTCGCGGGCGATATCGACGCCATGGCGCTGGTGGCGTCCGAACGCTCGGATTCCGTCCGCGAGCTTCTCGCGACCGACGGTATCGAGCTCTTCGTGTCGTCGCGCGCGGCCGGCTATGCGCAGCGCTATCGTTTCATGAAGGAAGTGGTG
>JAGREZ010000420.1:768-4477 GCA_020446285.1 Geminicoccaceae bacterium | reverse complement strand
TTCACGCTGGCCTGCCAGACGCGCCCGACCTCCGAAAAGCTGGTGCTGGATTTCGACGCTGTTTAAGGCGGGGGTGCCTGCCTCCTGCGGGGGCCGGGCTACCCATTGAAAAGCCGTGCGTTGCCATTGATTTGCGCCAGAGGATGCTTGCCCGGCAGGTCAATCTGTCGGACAAGGGCGGGGGAGGCCGCCCAGAGCGGTGAATGCGCCGGGTGTGCCTGCAATGCTTGAAATTCTCACCATCACGGGTCCGATCTACCTTGTCATCCTGATCGGTTTCCTGACGGTGAAGTTCGGGCTGTTCGCCGCGCCCGACATGCGGCTGATCGGCAAGTTCGTGCTGTTCCTGTCCTTGCCGGCCCTGCTGTTCCGGGCACTGTCCACGCGCAGTTTCTCGGAGATTTTCCTGCCGGGATACATGCTGGCCTATCTGATCGGCTCGCTGATCATGGTGACGCTCGGCTACGCATTTTCGCGCGGTGTGCTGGGCCAAAAATCCTCGTCTTCGGCGGTTTCGGCCATGGGTATGTCGTGTCCCAATTCCGGCTTTGTCGGCTACCCGATCGGCCTGCTCGCCTGGCCGGATTTTGCCGGCATCGGCCTTGGCCTGAACATGCTGGTGGAAAACGTCGTCATCATTCCGCTGCTGCTGGCGCTGGCCGAAAGCGGCAGCCGCAATGGCGACCCGTGGTACCGGGTGGTTGCCCAGGTGCTCGGGCGGCTGGTGAAGAACCCGCTCATCATCGGCCTCTCAGCCGGTGTGGCCATGTCCTTCGCGCCTTTCCAGTTGCCGCAGGTTGCAAGCCGCACCATCGGCCTTTTCGCCGATACGGCCGGGCCGCTTTCGCTGTTCGTCATCGGCGGCACGCTGGCGGGCTTGCCTGCCGGCCGCAGGCTGGGCCGCGCCGTGCCGGTGCTCATCGGCAAGCTCGTCATCCACCCGCTCTGCATCCTGGCCGGCCTGTCGCTGGTGCTCGTCTCCGGCCTGTTCGAGATCGGGCTGACCGAGCAGAAGGCGCTGATCGTCACGGGCGCGCTGCCGATCTTCGGCATCTACACGATCCTGTCGCAGAAATACGGCGAGGAGGACCTGTCGGCCGTCGCGCTTGTCGCGACAACCGTCGTGTCCTTTGTGACGCTCAGCGGGTTGCTCTGGGCGCTGGGTGTGTGAGGGCTAGCCCCGCCGGATCTCGCTCAGCGTCCTGCTTACCGTCAGCGCTTCCGGGTCCAGCCTTATCTCGATGATCGAGGGTTTGCCGCTGGCTCGCGCACGGGCAAAGGCCGGGGCGAAGTCTTCTGTCGTTTCCACCGTCTCGCCATGGCCGCCATAGGCGCGGGCGAGCGCGGCAAAATCCGGATTGACGAGATCGGTGCCAGACACGCGCGCGGGATATTCGCGCTCCTGATGCATGCGGATGGTGCCGTACATGCCGTTGTTGACGAGGATGGTGATGATCGGTGCATCATACTGGCAGGCGGTGGCGAATTCCTGTCCGTGCATCATGAAACAGCCGTCACCGGCAAAGCAGACGACCATGCGCTCGGGAAATTTGATCTTCGCACCCACCGCCGCCGGCAGGCCGTAGCCCATCGAGCCCGAAGTCGGGCCGAGCTGCGTGCCGAAACCGCGATAACGGTAGAAGCGGTTGGGCCATGTGCAGTAATTGCCCGCACCATTGGTGATGATGGCATCGCGCGGCAGATGCTCGTTGAGCCAGGCGATGATCTCGCCCATCTGCACCTCGCCCGGAATGGTCACCGGTGCCGTGAAACCGTCATAGGCCCGCCGCCCCTCATCCAGCGTCGCCGCCCAGGGCCGCTTCGCCGGTGGTGCTAGCGAAGCCAGCGCCGCCGCCATGCCCGGCATGCTCGCATGAATGGCGAGTTCGCCCTGATAGACCCGACCGAGCTCTTCCGCACCATTATGGATGTGAATGAGCGTCTGCTCGGGCAGCGGCAGGCCGATGCGGGTGTAACCGTCGGTGGTCATCTCCGAAAGACGCGAGCCCATGACGATCAGCAGGTCGGCAACCTTCAGCCGTTCGAGTAATGCCGGATTGGCGCCGATACCGACATCACCCATGTAGCAGCGATGGTCATTGTCGATCAGATGCGCGCGGCGGAAGCCCACCGCCGTCGGCATGTCGAATGCCTCGACGAATTTCCGCAAATCCTCGCGCGCCTGCTCGTTCCAGCCGCCACCGCCCACCAGCAACAGCGGACGTTCCGCCTTCGCGATGGCCTCGCCCAGCCGTTCGAGATCACCCGGCGAGGGCCACGCCTCCACCGCCCGGTAAGGCCGCCCGTCCGGCACGTCCGCCATTTCCGCCAGCATGTCTTCGGGCAATGCCAGCGCCACCGGACCCGGCCGCCCCGATGTCGCGGTCATGAACGCACGATGCACGAATTCCGGAATCCGCGCCGGATCGTCGATCTCGGCGGTCCACTTGGTCACCTCGGAGAGAAAGCGGCGATAATCCAGCTCCTGAAATGCCTCACGCTCAATCATGCCGCGTCCGACCTGGCCGATGAAAAGGATCATCGGCGTCGAATCCTGCATGGCGATATGCAGGCCGGCGGTTGCATTGGTGGCGCCGGGTCCGCGGGTGACGAATGCGATACCCGGCCGGCCGGTGAGCTTGCCATAGGCTTCCGCCATCATCGCCACACCGCCCTCCTGCCGGCAGATGACGAATTTCAGCGCGTTTTCGCCGTACATGGCATCGAGCGCGTGCAGATAGCTCTCGCCCGGAACGCCGAACGCCAGATCGACGCCGTTGAGAAGCAGTTGATCGACCAGAATTCGCCCGCCACTGCGCAGCATGACCATCTCCCCCGTTTCCTGTCCTTCCGCCCGGACACCCCGAAAAACCGGCACGCCGGGATGAGGCCGACCACCGCCTCCGCCATGATGGCGAACCGTTCGGCTCGCGGATCCCCGAGCGCTCTATCGAACATGGATGGCGCTCGCAAGGGGATCAGGGCAGAATGTGTGGAAATGCGGGAGGACCTTCATGGCTGTCGAACTTCTCTATGGTCGCGGAACGCTGGGACTGGACGTGCCGGACGGTGTGCGTCCGGTGGTGGTGAACAAGCACGAGATGCCCGTTCTGGCCGATCCGCGCGGCGCGATCGACGCCGCCATCGCACCGCTCGGCGATCTTGCACGGGGCAGGAAATCCGCCTGTATCCTCATCTGCGACATCACCCGCCCGGTGCCCAATTCTCTTTTTCTACGGCCGCTCGTCGAAAAGCTGCGCGCAGCCGGCATGACGAAGGAAGACATCACCGTCCTCGTGGCCACGGGCCTGCATCGTCCCAACGAGGGCGAGGAACTGGCCGAACTGGTCGGCGATCCCTGGGTCTTCGACCACGCGACCGTCGCCAATCACTTCGCCGAACGTGACGAGGATCATGTCGACCTTGGCACGACTCCCGGCCGTGGCGTGCCGGTGAAGCTGGATCGAAGGCTGGTCGAGGCCGACATACGCATCGCCACGGGCCTCGTGGAGCCGCATTTCATGGCCGGATGGTCGGGCGGACGCAAGGTGATCGCTCCGGGGATAGCCCACAGGCAGACGATCACGACCTTTCACAACAGCCGCTTCATGAGCGATCCGGCCGCGCGCAACTGCAATCTCGACGGCAATCCGCTGCATGAGGAGCAGCTCGCCATCGTGCGCATGCTCGGCGGCGCGCTTGCCCTGAA
>JAGREZ010000420.1:0-595 GCA_020446285.1 Geminicoccaceae bacterium | reverse complement strand
TACCAGACGGTCAAGGGCATGGTCGGCGCGCTCGGCATCCTCGAGCCGGGCGGCGATCTGGTGATTGCATCCGAGTGCAGCGAGGGCATCGGCTCACCGCATTTCGCCGAAGCGCAAAGGCGCCTCGTGCAACTCGGCACCGATGGCTTCTGGTCGAGCATCGAGAACAAGCCGCTCGCCGATATCGACGAATGGCAGACGCAGATGCAGCTCAAGGCGATGAAGGCCGGACGGATCACACTCGTGAGCGACGGATTGGATGACGGTGCGAAGGCGATGACCGGTATCGATCATGCCCCCTCGCTCGGCGAAGCCCTCGCCCGCGCCCTGCAAAGGCACGCCGTCGAGGAAATCGCGATCGTCCCCGAAGGCCCCTATGTCGTTCCCGTCGCCACATGACGGGCGTGGCCGGTCGGCGTCATGCCGGCCGGCGGCCGCGACGGGACCGCTATCATGGCCCCGGATTCAGCAGCTCCTGATAGTCGGCCCAGGTCGGATTGGGCATGGCACGGTAGGCGTCGCGCAGCGCCTGTGACCAGAGCTCCCGGATTTCCTTGAAATAGGTGTCTTCGGCATTGATCCGCCGGCGCATCGC
>JAGREZ010000419.1 GCA_020446285.1 Geminicoccaceae bacterium | reverse complement strand
TACCCGCACAAGATCCTGACCGGCCGCCGCGAGCGCATTCGCACATTGCGCCAGCCGGGCGGGCTTTCCGGGTTCACGCGCCGCAGCGAGAGCGAATACGATCCGTTCGGCGCGGCGCACAGCTCGACCTCGATTTCCGCCGGTCTTGGCATGGCGGTGGCCTCCGAACTCGATGGCAGCGGGCGCAATGTCATCGCCGTGATCGGCGATGGTGCGATGAGCGCCGGCATGGCCTACGAGGCAATGAACAATGCCGGGGCGCGGCGCGCGCGGCTGGTGGTCGTTCTCAATGACAACGACATGTCGATCGCACCGCCCGTCGGTGCGATGAGCGCCTATCTCTCGCGGATGGTGTCATCCCACACCTACAGGAGCTTCCGCCATGTCGGCAAACAGCTCGCGGCCTATTTCCCCAGGCGCCTGAGAGCGGCGGCCGAGCGCGCCGAGGAATATGCACGCGGTCTCGCCACCGGCGGCACGCTGTTCGAGGAACTGGGCTTCTACTATATCGGTCCGCTGGACGGCCACAATCTCGACCATCTGCTGCCGGTCCTGCAGAATGTCCGCGACGCGGACGATACGGGGCCGGTGCTGATCCATGTGGTGACGCAGAAGGGCAAGGGCTATCCGCCCGCCGAGGCGGCCGCCGACAAGTATCACGGGGTAGCCCGTTTCGATGTCGCCACGGGCATGCAGCACAAGGGCAAGAGCAACGCGCCGAGCTATACGGGCGTGTTCGCCGAGGCGCTCATCCGCGAGGCGGAGGCGGACGCGAAGATCGTCGCTATTACCGCCGCCATGGACAGCGGCACGGGGCTGGACAAGGTTGCAGCGGTCTTTCCGAAACGGGTGTTCGATGTCGGGATCGCCGAACAGCATGCGGTGACATTCGCCGCCGGCATGGCGAGCGAGGGCTACAAGCCCTTCTGCGCGATCTATTCGACCTTCCTGCAGCGCGGCTTCGACCAGGTGGTGCACGACGTCGCGCTTCAGGGTCTGCCGGTACGTTTCGCCATCGACCGTGCCGGGCTGGTGGGCGCCGACGGGCAGACCCATGCCGGCGCTTTCGATATCACCTATCTCGCCTGCCTGCCCGACATGGTCGTCATGGCGGCCGCGGATGAAGCCGAACTCGTGCACATGGTGGCGACCGCCGCGGCTCATGATGACGGGCCCATCGCGTTCCGCTATCCGCGCGGCGAGGGCGTGGGCATCGAGATGCCCGAGCGCGGTGTGCCGCTCGAGATCGGCAAGGGGCGGATCATTCGCCGGGGCCAGCGGGTGGCGCTTCTCTCCTTCGGCGCGCGCCAGCAGGAATGCCTTGCCGCCGCCGACGAGCTGCTGGCGCGCGGCATTTCGACCACGGTCGCCGATGCGCGTTTCGCCAAGCCCCTCGACCGCGAGATGATCCGCGAACTGGCGATGCGCCACGAACTCCTTCTCACCATCGAGGAGGGATCCATTGGCGGTTTCGGATCGCAGGTACAGCAGTTCCTTCTCGATGAGGGCCTGCTCGACGGCGGTCATGCCCGCCTGCGTTCGCTGATCCTTCCCGACATCTTCCAGGAGCACGGCACGC
>JAGREZ010000418.1:11931-14614 GCA_020446285.1 Geminicoccaceae bacterium | reverse complement strand
AGATCCTTGCGGGCGGCCTCGATCAGGAGAACGATCTCGCCCCTCGGCGCCGGTGCGCCGGCGAACTGGCCGGCCAGTTCGGTGAGGCTCGCCGAACGCACTTCCTCGTGCAGCTTGGTGAGTTCGCGGCAGATTGCCGCTTCCCGCGGCCCCAGAATCTCCGCGCAGTCGCCGAGCGATGCCACGAGACGCGCCGGCGATTCCAGAAAGACGAGCGTGGCCTCGACGGTCGAAAGGGATTGCAGCAGCGCCCGCCGTTCACGCTGCCTGGCCGGCAGGAAGCCGCTGAACAGGAAACGGTCGGTCGCGAGACCGGCGATCGAGAGGGCGGCCGTGAGCGAACTCGCGCCCGGCACCGCGAACACGCTTATTCCCGCCGCGCGCGCATCGCGCACGAGCTTGAATCCCGGATCGGCGATGCAGGGTGTTCCCGCATCGGAGACGAGAACGATGGAACAGCCCCTGCGCAGGCGTTCGATGATGCCCGGTCGCAGCGCCTCGCCATTGTGATCATGATAGGCGAGAAGCGGCCGCTTCATGCCGAGCAGGTGCAGCAACCTGCCCGTCACCCGCGTATCCTCGCAGAGAACCAGATCGGCATGCGCGAGGACATGCCGGGCCCGTCCGGTGATGTCGCCGAGATTGCCGATCGGCGAGGCCGTCACATGGAGTCCCGGTGCGAGTTTACTTGCCGTCACCTCTGCACTAGCTTCGGAGCCGACCGCCCGTCCTTCGAGGGTGGTGTCGATGTCGCTTTCGGCGACACTTGTGTCATGGTCGCCTTTGGCGACAACGGTTCCAACGTCGCCTTCGGCGACACCGGCCGCACCATTGTCATCGGCGGCAATAGCGGGTCGGCCGCGCCTCTTGCCCGGGACGAGGTTACGCGTGTCTTTTCGTTTTCGAGCCACCAGTCATATCGCCTTCATGCTGATCCTCCTGGTATCGGCTTGTGCACCATCGCCGGGTTCGACGCCACCCATCCAGCCGCGAATCGTGCCACAACCGGTCGCCGAGCCGGAACCCGAGAGGCCCGTGCGCACGGGTCCGGTGACGGTTGCCCTGCTGCTGCCGCTCTCGGGACCGACGGCCGCTCTCGGACAGGACATGCTCAACGCGTCGATGATGGCGATCTTCGATGTGGGCGAGACCGACATGCGTATCCTGCCGATCGATACGGCCGGAACGCCCGAGGGAGCGGCCGAGGCCGCGCGCGTCGCCATTGAGCGCGAAGCCGAACTGATCCTCGGTCCGCTCTACAGCGCCTCGACAGCCGCCGTCGCACCCATCGCCCGCGCCGCCGAACTGGCGATGATCTCCTTCTCCAACGATGCGCGCGTCGCCGGCGACGGCGTCTATATCCTCGGTTTCCGCCCCGAGGAGCAGGTCGAACGGGTGGTGGACTATGCCCGGAGACAGGGGCTCCAACGGATCGCCGCCATCGCCCCGGACGATGCCTATGGCGCACGCGCCATCGCCGCGTGGAAGGCCGCCGTCTCGCCCCGTTCCGGCACAAGCACCGGAGCCGGCGACCTGCCGCTGACCGCCACCGCCGCGGATGCCGCGGACGCGACCTCGCTCTATGCCTTCTATCCTCCCGACGAGAACGAGCAGGCGCGGGTCATTCGCGATTTTACCCGATATGACGGGCGCAAGGCGGCGCTCGAACGGCAGATCCGGAACCTGTCGCAGGCCGGAGATGCAGCCTCGCGCGCCGAGCTCGGCCGCCTGAAACAGCTCGACACGCTCGGCGACCCGCCCTTCGATGCCATCCTGATCGCCGATCATGGCAGCCGCCTGCGCAGCGCTGCGGCACTCCTCGCCTATTACGATGTCTCGCCGGAGAACAGCCGTTTTCTCGGCACGATGCTGTGGCAGAGTGATCCGCGGCTGATGGCGGAGCCGGAATTCCAGGGCGGCTGGATCGCCAATGTCGCGCCACGCGAGGACCAGGTTTTCTCCGATCGCTTCGAGCGTCTGTACGACAGTCGCCCGAACGCCCTCGCCGGCCTCGCCTACGACGCCACCGCTCTCGCCGCCGTGGTCGCGAGGAGCGATCGCACCTTCCCGGCCGAACAACTCACCGATCCCGCCGGCTTCGTCGGTCGTGCCGGCATCTTCCGCCTGCGCCCGGACGGGCTCGGCGAACATGGCCTCGCCATTCTCGAGGTGGATGCCGGCTCGGCGATCGTCCGCGAAGACGCGCCCACCGGGTTTCATGGTGATTTTCTAACGCAATAGGCGAATTTCTCGTTTTATGTCGCCTGATGGGTTTATCTCTCCTGTTTTTTCGTATAAGCCTGCGCTCCGGCACTTCCCGGAGTTGTTGACCAGACATTGTTGGGACGCAGGTGCAGAAGACAGACGACACCGGCTCGAACGGGCCGCCGGCCCCGGCAACTGACGGATTTCCGACCGGCGACGAGGATGACGGCGACCGTTCCGGCCTTCGTCTCGTCGAGGCCGGGCTGGATTACGATTTTCTCTCCCGACCGCTCACACCCCGGCGCCAGCCGGTCACGGTGCGCGTCCTCATCGTCGATGACGATGAGGACGATTTCCATCTCACACGGCGACTCCTCGATCGCGCACTCGATACGCGGTTTCGCAGCGAATGGGCTTCCGGTGCCGATCAGGCGCTCGGCCGGCTCAGGGAATCGACCTTCGATGTCTGTCTCGTCGA
>JAGREZ010000418.1:0-11880 GCA_020446285.1 Geminicoccaceae bacterium | reverse complement strand
CTCGGCTATCGCCTGCCCATCATTCTCATGAGCGGATCGCCCGACGAAAGCACCGAATACGAGGCGCTGGAAATGGGCCTTGCCGACTATCTCGACAAGGAGGAGTTCGATGTCGGTCGCCTCGAGCGACGCATCCGCTTCGCCCTTGCCCGGGAAAACGGTCTCGGAAGACTGGGTTATCTCTGCCATTTCGACGAATTGACCGGCCTTGCCAACCGCACCCTGCTCTATGACCGGTTCGCCCGCGCGCTCGCCGGATCGCGCCGTCACCGCACCCGCACGGCGGTGATCGTGGTCGACCTCAACCGGTTCAAGCCGATCAATGACGATCATGGCCACGCTGCCGGCGACCGGGTGCTGCGGACCATCGCCGAACGCATGTCGCGCTCGATGCGGGAAACCGACACGGTGGCACGCATTGGTGGCGATGAGTTCGCGCTCATCGTCGAAAACCTGCAGGGCGCCGACGATGTCGTCGTGGTGGCGATGAAGATCGTCGAAACCGCCGGCCAGCCGGTCTATTTCCAGGGGCGTCCCATCGACGTTTCGGCCGCAGTCGGTGTCTCCATCTATCCTGACGATGCCGAGGACGCCGAAGTGCTTCTCGAGCTTGCCGACGCCGCGATGTACCGCGCCAAGCGCGAAGCCGTTTCCTGTTGCCGCTTCCACGATCAGGAACTCGACCGCCGCCTGAGTGACGGCTGCCTGCTCGAATGCGACCTCAAGGAGGCCATTCTCCGGCATCACCTCGTGCTCGAACACATGCCGCAACGGCGGCTGGTGAACGATGGTGCTGCACGTTTCGACATGTCACCGACCTGGCCGCATCCGGAGTTCGGCCCCCTCCCCGTCGCGCGCTTTCACCACCTCGCCGAACAGAGCGGACTCGTCGTGCCGCTCATGGAGTGGATGGTCGGTGCCGCCATCGAACAGCTCGGCGAATGGCGCCGAAAGAATGGCGAGACGGTCAGGATCACCCTCCCGCTGCTGTCGCGAAGACAGGTTGCATGGCCCGAATTCCTTGAAAGACTGGCGGAACGGTTGACCGTGGCCGGCTTTGAAACCGGCTGTGTCGAACTCGCGGTCTGCGAGACCATGCTGCTCGAGGAATATCGCGCCGGCGGAACGGCCTTCGCCGATTTCGCCCGCCACGGATTCGGCCTCGCCATCGACGAATTCGGTTCGGATACCGGCTCGCTCTCGCTCCTGCGCGACCTTCCGCTCACCACCGTTCGCCTCGCCCGCAGGCTGTTCCGGGATTCGGCCGACGATCCCCGCCAGCAGATCTTCGTCGATGCGACCGTCAGCCTCGCGCGTCAGCTCGGCTGCGAGATCGTCGCCCCGGATCCGGGCGATCCCGACATCGCCGACATGATCGCCCGCGCCGGCGCACACGCGATCATCACGGACAGGCAGCCGGACGCCTGAAGTTCCGGCACATCACATCACGCGGGCAGACCCGTCAACACGCTGCTGCTACCGCGGACGCAAGTGACGGCCGCTGTCGATGAGGATCCTCGTTCCTGTCATGCTCGGCGACTCCATGATGAAACGAACGGCCCTCGCAATCTCCCGAGGATCGGTGCGGATGCCGAGCGGTGTCGATCCGACGCGCGCGTCGAACCCGTGATCGGAGCCGTCGCCCGGCGGAATGACGAGGCCCGGTGCCACCGCATTCACGCGGATCCGTGGCGCCAGATCGCGGGCGAGCGCCCGTGTCGCCGTCCACAACCCCGCCTTGCTGATGTCATAGGAGAGGAACTGGCCGGTCGGCGCCGCGATCCGCTCGTCGATGATATTGACGATGAGCCCCGTGGAATCCTCCGGCAGCGTCGCCTGCAGGCCACGCGCGAGCAGGAGCGGTGCTTCGAGATTGACCGCGACATGCGCCCTCAGGACCACCGGATCGAAACCGTCGAGACGGTCATGCCGGAAGATCGCGGCATTGTTGACCAGCATGTCGACCGGACCATGCGTCGCCACGGCGCGATCGAACGCATCCACGAGCCCGGCGGCATCGGCGAGATCGGCTTCCATGACGAACGCCCGGCGACCGGCCGCACGGATCCGCCCGGCCAGGTCTTCGCTATCGGCATCGAACCGGCGCACATGCAGCAAAATGTCCAGCCCCGCCGCGGCCAGCTCGAGCGCGATCTCCCGCCCGATACGCCTCGCAGCACCGGTAATCAACGCCCGCTTCATGTCCAATTCCGCAAGATCATGCACCTCCGGCCGGCAAGCCCCACCACCATCATGCGTGACTGCCCCTTTGCCAGAGGGCCGGGCCACAGGTCAGACAACGTGACCGCAGGGTGACGTTCGCTCGCGCCCCATTCGTCGCACATGGTTTGCAGCCTGACAAACAGGCCGGTTCGCCGTAGCCTCGTGTCAATGAAGTGGAGCCGGCTGCGGTGCCTCGAGGAACAGCAGGAAAGCTATCGATGAACATCGTTCTTGGCGGGCTTGCAGCCTGGGGACTGGTGGCCGGCGGCCTGTATCTGTTCCAGGATCGCCTGATCTTCCCGCGTCACGCCACCGGCGAAGCGGAACATCCCCTGCCGGACGGCAGCGAGAAACTCCGGCTCGACACCGCCGACGGCCATGTCATTCACGGCCACTTCATCCGCGCACGCCGGCCGGGCCGGGGCCTGCTGCTCGGTTTTACCGGGAATGCCTGGAACGCGCGCGACTGCTTCACCTTTCTCGCCCGTCGCATCGACGATTTCGACATCGCCGTGTTTCACTATCGCGGCTACGCGCCGAGCGAGGGCGAACCCGGCCAACAGGCGCTTTTCGAGGATGCGGTTCTCATCCACGACACGCTGGTCAAGGGCCTGTCCCCGCACCGGGTCTATACGGTCGGCTTCAGTCTCGGTTCCGGCGTGGCCGCCTGGCTCGCCTCGCAGCGGCCGATCGCGGGGCAGATCCTCGTGACTCCCTTCGACTCGATCGAGGCGATCGCCCGCCGGCGCTACCGGATCGTGCCGGTATCGGTCCTGCTCCGGCATCCCTTTCGCAGCATCGATCATCTGCGGGATGTCGACATTCCCACCGCCGTGATTGCGGCAGGGCAGGATACGGTGGTTCCTCCGGTCCGGACCGAAACGCTCGTCCGCTCGCTCAGGCATCTGGCGATGTACAAGGTCGTGCCGGATACGAGCCACAGCGGCATCTACGATCTGGACATCATCACCGATCTTCTTCACGATGCGCTGGATGCTGTCGAGGGAGGCGCGTCGTCCGGGACGGGCGGAACGCGGTCGCAAGAGCCGGAACCGTCGCCGGTTCGGGTTCACAGATAGTGGCAGGTCTGCAACATATCGTCCCCATGATGCCGGGCAGCATTCCGGTTCCCGTCGTGCCTCGCAGTGATTCCCCCGTTCGTATCGGCTCCTAGGGTTCCGCCTTGTCAGCTTCCTTGAGAATTTCAACCCAGAAACATGTCCGCTTGCTGTGCGCGGTCGGTGACTGGTGCCTGCCTGCCTGCGCGGAGCTCGACAGGGAATTGCGCGCGTTCATGGACGCGTCCTCGTCCGGTTCCACCGA
Organism: Geminicoccaceae bacterium; assembly: GCA_020446285.1. Classification (GTDB taxonomy): domain Bacteria; phylum Pseudomonadota; class Alphaproteobacteria; order Geminicoccales; family Geminicoccaceae; genus JAGREO01. Next base: position 8,334 of record JAGREZ010000418.1, on the reverse strand, counting down.
TGCGGATGCGCCCAAACGCGTTCGTCTCGCGCTCGACGGACTGGACCGGCTGGACACGGCCGGCGCCTGGCTGCTCGCCCGCACGCTCCGCGAAATGCGCGAAGCGGAGATGGAAGTCGAAATCATCGATGCCGACGAGGAGCATCGGGCACTGATCGACCTCGTGACCGGAGCGGATCCGCACAAACCGCATCCCGAGCTCCGGATCAATTCCTTTCGCCGTATCGTCGAGGAACTCGGTGCCGGACTGATCGTTGCGCTCAGGGAAGCCTTTGAGCTCATTTCCTTTTTCGGCGCACTGGTAAGCTCCCTCCTCGTCAACCTGTTCCGCCCGCAGAACTGGCGCTTCACCTCGATCGTGACCCATATCGAGGAAACGGGCGTCAAGGCGGTTCCCATCGTCACGCTCATGTCCTTTCTCATCGGCATCGTGCTCGCCTACCAGGGCAGCAGCCAGCTCACGCAGTTCGGTGCCGAGATCTTCACGGTGAACCTGCTCGCCGTCTCGGTTCTGCGCGAACTCGGCATCCTGATGACGGCAATCATCGTCGCCGGCCGTTCGGGCAGCGCCTTCACCGCCCAGATCGGGATGATGAAGGTCAACGAGGAAATCGACGCGATGCGCGTCATCGGCCTCGAACCGCTCGAGGTCCTCGTCACCCCGCGCGTCGTGGCACTGCTCATCGCCCTGCCGCTGCTGTGTTTCCTTTCCGTCGTGACGTCGCTCGTCGGCGGCGCGCTCGTCGTGATTCTCGCCCTCGACATTCCCACCGCGCAGTTCCTGCAACAGCTTCGCAGTGCCGCCGGCATCGACACCTTCCTCGTCGGTTTCGTCAAGGCGCCGGTCTTCGCCTTCCTGATCGCCATGGTCGGCTGCTATGAAGGTCTGCGGGTGGAGAACAATGCCGAGAGCGTTGGCACGCAGACGACCAAGGCGGTGGTCGTGACGATCTTTCTCGTCATCATCGTCGACGCGATCTTTTCGATCCTGTTCTCGATCCTGGGTATCTAGGCCATGGCAAACGGACCCGCGATCAGCATCAGGGGGCTTCGAACGGCTTTCGGCACGAAGGTCATCCACGATGCGCTCGATCTCGATGTAAGACGCGGCGAAGTGCTCGCGATCGTCGGCGGCTCCGGCAGCGGCAAGTCGGTGCTGCTGCGGGAGATCATCGGCCTTATCGAGCCCGTCGAAGGAGAGATCCAGCTCTTCGGCCGGAACCAGCGCAGGATGAGCCCGCACGATCAGAGGCAGCAGCGCCTCCGCATCGGCGTGCTCTTCCAGGATGGCGCGCTGTTCAGCTCGCTCACCGTTTCGCAGAACATCCAGGTGCCGATCCGCAACAGCCTGAAACTGCCGGATCATCTGCTCGAGGAGATCGCCGGGGTCAAGCTGGCGCTGGCGGGCCTGCCGCCCGATGCCGGACCAAAATATCCGGGCGAACTTTCGGGCGGCATGCGCAAGCGGGCGGGTCTCGCACGGGCATTGGCGCTGGATCCGGAACTGCTTTTTCTCGACGAGCCGACGGCCGGTCTCGATCCTGTCGGTGCGCATGATTTCGACATGCTGATACGCTCGCTGCAACGCAGCCTCGGCCTGACGGTGGTGATGATCACGCACGACATGGACAGCCTTGCGGCCATCTCCGACAGGATTGCGGCACTCGTCGACAAGCGTGCCATCGTCGATACCATGGAAAACCTGCGCGCCATGTCTCATCCCTGGTTGCAGGCCTATTTCGACGGTCCGCGCGGGCGTGCCGCCGCCCGTTCCCATGAGAAGGAAAGCAACTGAACGATGGAAACCCGAGCCAGTCATTTCGTGGTGGGCATTTTCGTGCTGCTTTCGGCGATCGGCCTTGCCGGCTTCGGGGCGTGGCTTGCGAAGACCAAGACCGATCAGGCCTATGATCTCTACGATGTGTCATTCAGGGGTTCGGTGAACGGCCTGCAGGAGGGAAGCTCGGTTCTCTATCGTGGCGTTCCGGTCGGCCGTGTCAGCCACATCGCCATCGATCGCGACAACATCACCCGTGTACTTGCCACCATCGAGGTGCAGGCCGGAACCCCGATCAAGGAGGATACCTCGGCCCAGCTTGCCATACAGGGCATCACCGGCATCGCCAGCATCGAGCTTCTCGGCGGTTCGAACGACAGCGCGGATGTCGAGCCCGGCGAGGATGGCCGTCCGCCGAAACTCGAGGCGGCGCCCTCGGCCATCGAGAAATTCGTCCAGTCCACGCCGGAGCTGCTCGCCAACACGTCCGCGATGGTCGACAGGATTTCGGTTCTCCTTTCGGACGAAAATATCCAGGCATTCACGACCATTCTGGAAGATCTTGCAAAAACATCGGCGACGCTTGCCGAGAACAGGGGAGAATTCACCGCACTTCTCGAGGAGGTGGCCTCCGCCAGCACCAACGCATCCGATGCGGCGGCGGCGGCGAAGGCGCTCATGCCCGACATCCAGGCGGCGCTCGCGGCAATCACGCAACGTTCCGGGGCCATCGGCGATACCGCGGAGACCACGCTCGCCGAATTCGGTGAAACCTCGAAGGCCGTGAAGAATCTCGCCTGGCGCATGGACCGCATCTTCGGGGAACTCGAACGGCCGCTGGATGATTTCGGCCAGACCGGCATGTACGATTTCAGCGAGATGGTGCGGGAAATGCGACAGCTCGTGGCCTCGCTCAGCCGGATCACCACCGAATTCGAGCGTGACCCCGCCGGCTTCCTGATCGGCGGCAACCAGAGGGGGTTTGTTCCGGAATGATCATCCAGCGAAGACAGGCCCTCGCAGCCATCGGCATGTTCGCGCTCGGAGGCTGCAATGCCCTTCAGTTCGTGACCAATCGCCAGACACCCAGGCTGTTCCAGCTGACGCCCAAGACGACCTTCGACGAATCCCTGCCGGTCGTGAAGGGTGCGGTCGTCATCGATCCGCCATCGGCGATCGCCGGACTGAACACCGCCCGCATGGCCCTTCGTCCCGACCCGACCCTGCTGGAATACTACGCCAATGCCCTTTGGGTCGATGTCGTTCCGATCATGGTCCAGAACCTGATGCAGGAATCGCTCGACGCGACCGAACGCATCGATGCCCTTTCGCCCGTCGAGGCGTCGGGTATTCGCGCCGAATTCTCCCTTCGCATGCACATCCGGGAGTTTCAGGCCGAATATGACGAGGGCACGTTGAAACCGCCGCTCGTCAATGTCCGCATCGAGGCACGGCTGCTGCAGCTGCCACGCCGCGATTCGCTGGAGACCGTCTCCTTCCAGCAGTTCGAGCGATCGAAGGAGACAAATGTCGAATCCATCGTCCGTGCCTATGACGACGCGCTCGGCAAGGTGCTCAGGCATCTGGTCGAATGGACCATCACGCGCATCGCACGCGCGAATGAGGGCGCCACCGGGGATACGGACGGGAATCCGGATTGACGCTCCGTCGATGTCATACGACGATCACAACCGTATGACATCAGCGGACCATGAGACAGAGAATCGATCCACTCATCGCCGAACGGGCGCCCTGGCTGTTCCTCGATCGCCCGACATCCCGGATCGCGCGCGGCATCCTCGAACGCCTCCTGCGCTACCCGGAGACACTCGAGGTCGCGCGGACGCTGAGCGACAAGCCGGCTCTCGCCATCATGGACGACATCGCGGCGAAGCTTGCAAGGCATGTCACCGTGACCGGGATCGACCGCATTCCGGCACAGGGCGCGGCACTGCTTCTGGCCAATCATCCGACCGGAATCGCCGACGGCATCATCCTCCACCACGTCCTGCGCCAACGCCGCGCCGATGCCTATTTCTTTGCCAATCATGACATTCTGCGCGTCCTGCCACAGATGAGCGAAGTCATCGCGCCGGTGGAATGGAGGGTGGAAAAGCGGACCCATACCAGGATGCGCGAGACCATGGCCTATGCGACGCGAGCAGCGGCGGCGGGGCGCCTTGGCGTCATCTTTCCCTCGGGCCGCCTCGCCCGGCGCCGCGGCCTGAGACTCGTCGAGCGGCCCTGGATGGCATCGGCGGCCATGCTCGCACGCAAGTTCGACCTGCCGGTCATCCCGGTGCATATCGAAGCCCGCAATTCGGCCCTGTTCTACCTGTTCGACCTGATCCACCCGACCTTGCGCGACATCTCGCTCTTCCACGAGACCTTGAACAAGGACCGCTTCAGTTTCGGCATCACGGTCGGTGAGGCCATCCCCGCAAGGACCATTCCGCCCCGCGCCGGCGACGGCATCGCCTTCCTGCACGATGCGACACTCGCCCTCGGCCGCGAGCATGGCCGTCCGGGGCAACCGCTCGTCAAACACCCTCTCTTCTCCCGGCACCGGACGCCGTCGAACCCCGGATCCGATGCCGGCGACTGGCGGGTCGATCCGCGACGGCGCGTCGCCAGCCTCTGATAACCGAAACGCGCGCTCAGCCGTTTCTTGCGCCCTGCCGGCGGCAGCCCTATCCTGCCTTGATGAGGGGCCTCATCCTTGCGCTTTGCCTGTCGATCCTCCCGCTTGCCGGATCCTCCCGGCAACTCGCCGCCATGCCGGCTGTCGACCTTGCCCTCGTGATCGCCATAGACGGATCATGGAGCGTCGACGATCACGAACATGCCGAGCAGATCCGGGGTACGGCAGAGGCATTCCGATCGCCGGCCGTGCGTGCCGCCATCGACGCATTGCCGACACGCCGGATCGCCGTGGCGCTCATCCAGTGGTCGAGACAGGAAAGCCAGGTGCTCTCACTTCCCTGGGTGATCGTCGATGGCGGCACGAACGCGATGCGTCTCGCCGAGCGGATCGACGCACTCGGGCGCGCCACCCGCAATGGCGGCACCTCGATCTCGGCAGCCCTCGCCCGCGCCCTGATCCTGCTGGAATTCTGCCCCTGCAGCGCCGCACGCAGGACCATCGACATCAGCGGCGACGGACGCAACAATGACGGGCCGGCGCTGGAGCCCGTTCGCCGGCAGGCGGCGATGGCGGGCGTCACCATCAATGCACTCGCCATTCTCGACGAGGTCGCAACGCTGCACCACTATTTCGAGCAGCGCGTCATCGCCGGCGCCCGGTCATTCGTCGAAACGGCCGTAAACTACAGGAGTTACGGCGAGGCGATGGAGCGCAAGCTCATCCGTGAGATCGGCCAGGTCACGGCGAGGCGGGAGCGGATCCCGCCAACCGCCTCGGACCATGCTCAGCTCTCGCCCTGACGGTCTCCCGCATCCGCTTTCACGGATTTGCCCAGAGCTTCCCGTGCGGCAATGGAAAGCTGGATACCCAGTTCCTTCAGCTGGCCTTCGGTCACGGTTGAGGGCGCGCCGAGCAACAGCTCCTGCGCCTGCTGGTTCATCGGGAATGCCGTCACTTCGCGGATATTTTCCGTATCCGCGAGAAGCATCACGATCCGGTCCAGCCCCGGTGCAATGCCACCATGCGGCGGCGCACCGAACTGCAGCGCCCGGTACATACCGCCAAACTTTTCCTCGACGACGGAGAAATCGTAGCCGGCGATCTCGAACGCCTTCTTCATGATATCCGGACGATGGTTCCGGATGGCACCCGAGGAAAGCTCGATCCCGTTGCAGACGATATCATACTGGAAGGCCAGGATATCGAGGGGATCCGTGCCATCGAGCGCCTCCATGCCACCCTGCGGCATGGAGAACGGATTGTGCGAGAAGATGACCGCCTTCGTTTCCTCGTCCCACTCGAACATGGGAAAATCGACGATCCAGCAGAAGCGGAACACCTCCGTCTCGCACAGACCCAGCTCGCGCCCGGCGCGATCGCGGGCGGCACCGGCGAACTTGTAGAACTTCTTCGGGTTGCCGGCGACGAAGAACGCGGCATCGCCATCGGACAGACCGAGCTGCGTGCGGATCGCCTCGGTTCGTTCCTCGCCGATATTGTTGGCAATCGGCCCGGCGCCCTTGTTGCCGTCTCGCCAGAAGATGTAACCAAGTCCGGGCTGCCCCTCACCCTGCGCCCAGCTGTTCATGCGATCGCAGAAGGCGCGGCTGCCGCCGGTTTTCGCAGGAATGGCCCAGACGCGATTGTCTGCATCCTTCTCAAGCATTCCGGCGAAGACCTTGAAGCCGGAACCGCGGAACGGCTCGCTCACATCCTGCATCTCGATGGGATTGCGCAGATCCGGCTTGTCGGTGCCGTATTTGGCAATCGCCTCGCGATACGGAATACGCGGGAACGGCCCCGGCACACTCCACCCGGAGAATTCCTCGAACAGCCCGTGCATGACCGGCTCGACCGCCGAGAACACATCCTCCTGGGTGACGAACGCCATCTCCAGATCGAGCTGATAGAATTCGCCGGGCGAGCGGTCGGCGCGGGCGTCCTCGTCGCGGAAGCAGGGTGCGATCTGGAAATAACGGTCGAAACCCGACATCATCAACAATTGCTTGTATTGCTGCGGTGCCTGCGGCAGCGCGTAGAAGCGGCCCGGATGCATGCGCGAGGGCACGAGAAAATCGCGCGCGCCCTCGGGGCTGGAAGCCGTGAGGATCGGCGTCTGGATCTCGGTGAATCCGATCTCGACCATGCGCCGGCGAATGCTCGAGGTCACCGCCGAACGCAGGCGGATCTGTCGCTGCATCTTGTCGCGGCGCAGATCGAGGAAGCGATATCGAAGCCGCGTCTCCTCGGGATAGTCCTGTTCGGAATTGACCTGCAGCGGCAGTGTCTCGGCCTCGCTCTCGATGACCATCGCGTCGGCGACGAGTTCGATCTCGCCGGTCGGCAGCTCGCCGTTGACCGTATCGTCGCTGCGGGCGACCACATGTCCGGTAATGGTCAGCACGCTCTCGTTGCGCGCCCGCTCGGCATCGGCGAAAAAGGGCTTCTCCGGCTGGAACACGATCTGCGTGATGCCGGTATGATCGCGAAGATCGATAAACAGCAACTGGCCGTGATCGCGTTTTCGGTGTACCCAGCCGCTCAGCCGCGCGGTTGAACCAACGTCGCCCTTGCGCAACTCGCCGCAGCGATGTGTTCGATAGCGGTGCATGAAAGCTTCTCTGCCCGAAGAGGTTCTGTGGAACGGATGAACAACCCGTCGAAATCCGCCGGTAAAGGTCACGAAGGCTCACCCGCTGTCAAGCATCGCAAATGGATGGCCGCATCAGGTCTCCCCGCCGCGAAGGGGTATCGATGACGCTCATACAGGAAAGTGCCGGCGTCGCCGGGGTCTGCGCGCGCATGCGCCGGGAACCGTTCGTCACCGTCGACACCGAATTCATGCGGGATCGCACCTACTGGCCGCAGCTCTGCCTCGTCCAGCTCGGCGGCGAGAACGAGGCCGTGGCCATCGATCCGCTGGCGCCGGGCATCGATCTCTCGCCGCTGGTCGATCTTCTCCTCGACCGGCAGGTCATCAAGGTGTTGCATGCCTGCCGCCAGGACATGGAGATCTTCTACCATCTCTGCGGCAAGGACCTGCCCCGGCCCATCTTCGACACGCAGGTGGCGGCCATGGTCTGCGGCTTCGGCGAGGAAGTCGGCTACGAGACGCTGGTCAACAAGCTCGCGAAGGCGAAACTCGACAAGTCCTCGCGCTTCACCGACTGGTCGAAGCGGCCTCTCAGCGCCCGCCAGATCGCCTACGCGCTCGGCGATGTCACCCACCTGCGGCTGATCTTCGAGAAACTCGCCAAGCGCATCGAGCGCGAGGGCCGGGCCGGATGGGTCGAGGAGGAGCTCGACGTCTATCTCGATCCCGGGCTCTACGAGCTGGCGCCGGCGGATGCCTGGAAGCGGCTCAAGTTCCGCTCGCGCGAGCCGCGTTTCATCGGCCTCGTCCAGGCCATCGCCGAATGGCGCGAGCGCCGGGCGCAGACGAAGAACATACCGCGCAACCGCGTCCTGCGCGACGATCTCATCATGGAAATTGCCGCCAACCGGCCAAAGAGCGTCGAGCAGCTCCGCGACCTGCCGCGCATCAGCCTCGACAAGGAAAGTGCTGCCGACATCGTCGCCGCGGTCAATTCCCTCATGAAGGCGCCCGAGGAGGATCTCCCCAGTCTGCCGCCGGTCGAGACGACACCCCGCGGCATCGGCCCGCTCACCGACCTGCTCAAGGTGCTGCTCAAGCTCTCGGCCGAGGAAAGCGATGTCGCCCAGCGGCTGATCGCCACAAGTTCCGATCTGGACGCGCTCGCCCAGAACGACGAGGCCGACATCGCGGCGCTCAAGGGCTGGCGCCGCCGGATCTTCGGCGAACGGGCACTGGCGCTCAAGCATGGCAGGCTGGCGCTGGCCGCCGATGGCAACCGGATCCGGATCCTCGATCTCGACAGCAATCCGGCAACAA
>JAGREZ010000417.1 GCA_020446285.1 Geminicoccaceae bacterium | reverse complement strand
GCGTCGCGCGAGGAGCTTTCGCAGCAGGTGACGGCACTCGAGGCGTCGCTTGCCGAAGGGCAGGGCCGTATCGAGACGCTGCAGGCTGAGCTTGCGGATGCGGTTGCGCAGCGGGACGGAATTGCGGCCGAGCTCGCAACGGTGCAGGCGAGCGGCACGGAGGCGGTGAACGCGCTCGAGGCATCGCGTGACGGGCTCGTGCAGGAGGTTGCAACGCTGGAGGAAGCTCTGGCCGAGGGGCAGGGGCAGGTCGAGGCGCTGCAGGCCGATCTTGCGGCGGTTGTCGCCGAACGCGACACGCTCTCGGCGGATATCGAAGCCGAGCGCACGTCCCATGCGCAGGCCCTTGCCGCCATTCAGGCCACGGCACAGGCTGCCGAGAGCGAGGCCACCGATCTGGCCGCGCGGGATCAGGAGCTTTCGGCGGCACTCACCGATGCACAGGGCAGGCTTGCCGGCAATGAGGCACGGATCGCCGAACTGACGGCCGGAATAGCCGATCTTGAACAGAGAGTCGCGGCAACCGCCGGCGAACGCGATGCGTTGCAGTCCCGTCTTGCCGATGCCGAAGGCGCGCTCGTCGAAGCCACGGCGCAGATCGAGGAGAAGGGTGCTATCGAAACCCGTCTCGCCGAGACGCTGGCGCTGGTCGATCAGGCGCGTCAGCAGGGATCGGCGCTGGAAGAGCGCGAGCTTGCGCTGACCGGCGATCTCGAAGCAGCCACCGCGCGTATCGGCGAGCTTGAAGCCGGGCTGTCGATGGCCGAGCAAAGCGGGTCGAACCTCGCGGGCGAGGTGGAGACGCTGCGCGGCGAACTCGGGACGGCGCAGGAACAGCGCGCCGCACTCGAGACGGAGCTTGCCTCGGTTCAGGATGAACTCGCATCCACCCGCGCGAATGTCGAGACGCTGACCGCCGAACTCGAAACCTCGCGGGGTGAACTGGAGGCTGCGCGTGTCCAGCTCGCCAGCACCGAGGGTGCCGTCAGCGAGGCGGAGGAGCAGATCGGGCTCTATACGGCCGAGATCGAGACGCTCAACCGTGAGTTGCAGACGAAGAGCGAGGAGGCACGGCTCCTGACCGCACGGGTAGAGGAACTGACACCGCCCGAGATCTACGAGGCCGTCATCAATTTCCGCTTCGGCGCCGATACCGTGCAGGAGGAACTGACGAGCGGGCTCGGGGACCTCGTCGCCAGCATCGACGGGCAGCAGGTGCAGAAAGTGACGCTCACCGGCTACACCGACGATCGCGGTGCGGAGCAGTTCAACCGCGACCTGTCGCTCAAGCGGGCTCAGGATGTGGCCGACGAGATGCGGCGCATGGGTGTGACGTCGAACCAGTGGGTCGTGCGTGGCCTTGGCCCGGAAAACCCGGTCGACACCAACGACACCCCGCTCGGCCGCTTCAACAACCGCCGCGTCGAGGTGCTGGTGGAGAAGTAGCCGCAGTCAGGCGACCACGGCAAAACAGGGCCCGGCAACATCCCGCCGGGCCCTTTGCGCATCTTGACCTCACGCATCCACGCTGCTGAACTCGCGCTGCGGGAGACTGAAGCGGGCAGGTCATGAACAGCTAGAAAGTATATCCTTCAGAGGGTCGGGCGAAGGCTTTATATTGGCGGGAAAAATAGCGAAAGTAGTGTCATGGAGGATGCGGTTCCGACGATCTTGGCATACGCAGCGCAAACTGGTCGCTTAGATTTTATTTCGGCCCTGCTGGCAGTTCTGGCAATAATCTTGGGGCTTGGTGCGTTTCCGGTTTTCTTCTTCGTGCAACGCCGGGCGGAAAATATCGCTCGGGAGGTTGCAGAGAGCATACTGAAGGATGCATTAGAACGAATAGAGAACGATGCGATCTCGCGTGTTGAGAGGATGTTACCTAAATTAGTTGAAGAGTATGGAGAGCTTGCTCGAAACGCGGTGAACGAAACGATTGCCAACGAAATCGCGGCGGCCCAGGAGACCGGTAAGAATGGCGAAAACGATCGTCCAGCTAATTCATAGAGCGCAACGAACAGCGCCTGTCGATGTTTGTGGGCTAGCTGAAGATCTTGGCCTTACCGTTAATATGGCATATCTGGATGCTGATGTATCTGGAGAGCTGGTTCAGGTCGGCCCTGACAAATATGCGATCAATGTGAATGCTTTGGACGCGAATTCTCGCCAAAGATTTACAATTGCCCATGAACTGGGCCATTACATTTATCATCGCGACCTTATCGGTGATGGTGTCGATGACGACAGAATTTACAGAAGTACATCTTCAGGTCGTTATCACAATACGCGGATCGGACCTCGTGAAGAAACAGAAGCCAATAAATTTGCTGCATCGCTTTTGATGCCTCAACATCTTATCGATAAAATTCGCGACGAAGATTCTCCACGGAAGAAAATGGCCGAAACATTGGGTGTGTCTGAGCATGCATTGGCAATCAGACTCGGAGAGCCCTATCCATAACTTTCGTACGCCGTTTCATGCCGCAGTCGGTGGTGCGCCGGCTTCGTCGTCGATCAGGCTTTCGCCGGGGCGGATGATGTCGAAGGTGACGGGGACGGTTTCGATCGTCCCGTCGATGTAACGGGTGTAGCGCGTATCTTCGAGTGAGCCGGTTTCGGGGAAATCCTCGCGGAAATGCGCGCCGCGGCTGTCCTCGCGGGCAAGCGCCGCCTCGGCGATGACACGGGAAACGGCGACCTGGCTTTCGAGATTGAGCCAGTCGTGCCAGGTGAGGTTGAAGGCGCGCTCGCCATCGGCCAGCCCGGTGGACATGAGTTCATCCCGGATGTCCGCGAGGGATTCGAGCCCGCGGCGAATGCCGGCCTCGTCGCGCAGGATGCCGATATCGTCCCACATGACCTGCCAGAGCCGTTCGCGCAGCCGGTCGACCGGGGCCGGTCCGTTGGCGAAGGGCCGCTCCACACGGTCGATCGCGCGGGCGACGATATCCTCGTCGACATCCCTGATGGCACCTTCGCCCCGCACCCACCGGGCCATGCTCTCTCCGGCGATGCCGCCATAGACCGTGGAATTGGCCACGCCGTTGCCGCCGAGCCGGTTGGCACCATGCACGCCGCCCGTATCCTCGCCCGCCGCGAACAGGCCGGGAAGGGCGGTGGAGGTATCCGCTTCGAACTCGACACCGCCCATCATGTAATGGGCCGTCGGCACCACCTCGACCCGCCCGCCGGCGAGATCGAAGCCGCAATCGGCGCAGCGTCTGACCATGCCCGGAAAGCGCTTTGCCACATTTTCCGGACCGAGATGACCCATCTCGATATAGACGCCGCCCAGTGGCGTGGTGCGGCCCTCGCGCATCTCGGCATAGATCGAGCGGCTGACGATATCGCGTGTCGCCCGCTCGCCATGCGCATGGTAGCGGCTCATGAAGCGTTCGCCATCGCCATTGAGGAGATAGCCGCCAGCGCCGCGCAATCCCTCCTCGAGGACCGTGCCGGTCATGCGCGTTTCGGTGCCGGCGAGAAGTCCTGTCGGGTGAAACTGCACCATCTCCATGTCGCGCAGGGCGAGCCCGGCGCGCATCGCCATGGCCATGCCGTCGCAGGCCTTGTCGCCGGAGGGGGTGTGGTAGAGATACATGGTCGGCCCGCCGCCGGTGGCAAGCAGCACGGCCTTCGCCCGTACCAGCCGGAACGCGCCCGTGCGCATGTCGATCATCAGGACGCCGGCGATGCCCGATCCGTCGCGGGCGGGGATGAGCTCGATGGCGCGATGTTCTTCCAGACGATGAAAGCCGCGCGCCCAGACCTGTTCCATCAGCCGATTGATGATCTCGATGCCGGTAAGATCACCCTTGTGCACGGTGCGGTCGAAGCTCTGCCCGGCGAACGCCTTCTGGTGCATGGTGCCGTCGGGGTTCCGGTCGAAATAGCAGCCGATCTCGTTTTCCAGTTCGTGGATCCGGACGACGGCAGTCTCCACCAGCTTCCACGCCAGATCCTGACGCGGCAGCCATTTGCCGCCGACGATCGTGTCCATGA